>JBDHSQ010000003.1:0-73833 GCA_039808285.1 Paracoccaceae bacterium | reverse complement strand
CATCCGGTCGGGTGCGGTCATCATGGCCGGGTCGGGCATGTGCACCGGCGGGCGGATACGCCATCACCTCCGGCACAACCTCGGTCATCGGGATTGCAGCATCATCTTCGTGGGCTTTGCAGCAGAAGGTACGCTGGCCCGCACCATCATCGACGGGGCGGCTTCGGTGAAGCTCCTCGGAGACGAGATTCCGGTGCGCGCGCATATTCATACGATCAACGGGTTCTCGGCGCATGCCGGGCGGTCGGACCTGGTCGGATGGCACCAACGGACCGGCCGCCCCGAAGTCACGTTCCTGGTCCACGGCGAGGCAAAGGCGCGCGAGGCGCTCGCCCCGGCCCTGGCACCCGCTCGTGTCGAGCTGCCGGCCTTGCACAGCGTCCACGAGCTTTGACGGCCGTGCGCCTGGCGCGCGCGGCAGGGCGGCGGACGAGCGGTATACCGCGCCTCGGTGGAAGCAGCCGTGTTGGCCATCCCGCGCCACGGTCGGGGAGGGAAGGATTCAGCCGAATTCCCCTCGCAGCGCGTCGATGATACCCCGGGTGCAAACGTCGAGCAGGATATGGCCCTTTTCGACCGAGGCTTCCCTTGGTGAAGAGAGCGTTCCGGGCGCGGGAGTCCATTCCCGCTTCACCGGGTAGACATCATAGGGCGGGAAGGTCGCCGGCGGATGGTCGACGGCCCGGTCGAGGTAGACGAATTGCGGGTGGAGCGCCAGCATGAGCGAGGTTTCCAACACCCCGCCGTGTTCGACATCCCAGCCCGGGAACCCGCCCGGATAGAGTTCACAGATCGCCTCCTTGTGAACGAAATCCCAGTAGGAAAGGACAACCACCTTCAGGTCCGTCACCCCATCCCAGCGCAGTTCGCGCAGGGCGAGGTCGATCGCCTCGACAATGAACCAGGAATTCTCGAAATGCCCGTTCACCAGGCAGATCTTTCGCACACCGTGGCGGGTGAATTCCTTCACGACGTCCTTCAGCGCAGCAACCAGCGTGGCGCCGTCAAGGCTGGTGGTGCCAGGCAGGTGGTTGCCGCCGCCGGATTTCTGGTGCGACTTGTAGCCGTAGGTGAACGGCGGCGCGACCAGCGCACCGATCTGCGCTGCCACGCGGCGCGCGAATTCCGTCGGCAGCAGCACGTCGACATGCAGCGGCATGTGATGGCCGTGCTGCTCCATCGCTCCGATGGGAATGAGGATGGGCGTGGTTCCGTCGCGAACGGCCGCATCGTAGTCAGGCCAGGTAAGTTCGGATGCGAAGGCGGTGTTGAACTGCATGGTAAATCCAGAAACTGCCGATACGATCCACATGTAAGTTGCGAATCCGCATTAGGAAAAATAGATTGTTTCAATCTCTCCATTGCGGACGCAAATGCATGGCCGGAATAACCAATCTGCCGACCGACCTGCTCAGAACCTTCATCGCGGTTGTCGAGCTTGGCGGGCATTCCAAGGCGGGGGCGCTTCTGGGGCGCAGCCAACCGGCGGTGTCTTTGCAGATCCAGCGCCTTGAAGACCTCGTGCGTGCGCCGCTTCTGATGCAGGAAGGGCGCTCGATCCTGCCGACCGCAGCCGGCGAGGCGTTGCTGAGCTACGCCCGGGAAATGGTCAGGATAAACGACGAGGCGGTAAGCTATTTCCACCGCACGGATGTGACGGGCGTCCTGCGTATCGGACTGCCGACCGACTACGCCGTCGCCTTCCTTCAGGATGCGATGACATCGTTCAGCCAGGGCCACGCCGAGGTGGGACTCGAGATTCATTGCGACCTGAGCCGGGAGCTTCACCAGAGGTTGCGCGCAGACGAACTCGACGTGATCGTCGCGATGATGCCGGCCGCAAGGATGCCCTATCTTTCACGCTCGTGGGTCGAGCAGCCGATCTGGGCGTCCTCCGAAGATTTCCAGCCGGACCCGAGCCGTCCGGTTCCCCTCGGTGCCCATCCGGAAGGCTGCGAGTATCGGTCGCGGATGGTCCAGGCGCTCGATGCCGTCGAGCGGCGCTGGCGTGTCGTCTACACCGGGCCGGGCATCAACGGTCTTCAGAACGCCGTGCTGGGCGGCCTCTGCGTCACGGCGCTGACCAAGGCGACGATGTTGCCGGGAATGCGCATGCTGGGGGAGGAGGACGGCTTTCCCAGGCTAGAGCTGCTTCGGGTGGGGCTTTTCTACAAGCACCCGCGCCTCTCTGTCGCGGGCCTGCAACTGGTCAGCGATCTCGTCGCGCGTCTCGACCGCGTCCGGCCGGAGGTGGTGGGGTTGCCGAACTTATAGTCTTGCCCGTTGCATTAGGCCTGCAAATCGAACGATTTCAATAACCGATTTTGAGCGGCCGGGCCGCTCTCATAAGGTGCGGAAGGCGAAAAGTGCCTCGTCAACAAGACAGGGAGATGAGAATGACCGGATTGAAGATGGCTGTCCCGGGCGTTACGCGAAGAGCCGTGCTCGCGGCCGGCGCGGCCGCACTGGCCACGCCGATGCTGTCGCGCCGCGCCTTTGCGGCGCCGACCGAACTGACGATGCTCGCCTGGTATGGCCACGCCGAGCCCGACATCGTGGCCGAGTTCGAGGCCGAGAACAATGTCAAGTTCGTGCCGAAATACTACACCGGCGGCGACAACATGCTCGGCCTGATCTCGCAATCGCCCCCGGGCACCTTCGACGTCATCCTGTCGGACGCGGAATATGTCCAGCAGCTCAACGCCGCAGGATATATCGAGGAGCTTGATCCGGCCGACTATCCGTTCGCCGACTTCTTCCCCGAGTTCCAGAAGTTCCCCGGTCACTGGGACGGCGACAGTCTCTATTCGGTGATCACCCGCTTCGGCTTCCTCGGCGTCGCCTACAACACCGACGCGATCACCGAGGCCGAGGCGTCGAGCTACAACGTCTACTGGGATCCGAAGCTGACCGGCAAGGTCGGGCATTTCGACTGGCATCTGCCGAACCTCGGGCAGATGAGCCTGCTGAACGGCAATGCCAGCCCCTACGACATCGACGAGGCGGCCTGGGAGGCGGTGAAGGAAAAGACCATGTCCCTGCGCCCGCAGATCGGCGGGTTCTTCGACTATGGCGGCACCTTCTCCTCGCTCGACAACGGCCAGATGCTGGCCTTCGCCGGGATCGGCGACTGGATCACCGGCACGCTCGAGAAGAACGGCGCCAAGGTCCGCACCGTGATCCCCGAGGAAGGCGGTCTCCAGTTCACCGAAAGCTTCTCGATCGGCAAGGGCTCTCAGAAAGCCGACCTGGCGAAGAAGTGGATCCAGTACATCACCTCGCCCAAGGGGCAGGCGAAGTCGGCGCAGATGGCTGCTTACCCCTGCCTGATCCCGAGCCAGAAGGGCTGGGAAGTTCTGAACGCCGAGAACCCGGCAGAGGCGAAGCGCCAGGGCATGGTCCTCGGTGAAAGCAACGCGATGGACCTGATCCGTTCGGGCCGCATCAAGTACCGGCAACTGCCGGTGCAGCAAAGCCTGGAAGACTGGAACGACTTCTGGTCCGAATACAAGGGCGCATGAGCCCGCGCGGGCCGGCGGCGGCTCCACCCGCCGGCCCATCACCATCTGGCCTGGAACCTCCTCTGATGCGAAGATCGCTGTCCCTCTACGGGTTGACCTTCTCGCTGCCGCTCCTGCTCTGGCAGCTCCTGTTCTTCGTCTTTCCGCTCGTCTTTCTTGTCGCCCTCAGCTTCTGGACGGTGAAGAATTTCCGGATGCAGCCGGATTTCGACACCGTGAACTGGACCACGATGTATGGGCGCTCGATCTTCTGGCAGGCCTATGCCACTACCGTTGCGATGGCCGCGGCCGCTGCTGCGCTTTCCAGCGCTCTTGCCTTCCCGTGCTCCTACGCCATCGCGTTCAAGCTGTCGGACACGGCACGGCGCTGGGCGGTGTTCCTGATGGTGATCCCGTTCTTCACCAGCTACCTCGTCCGCGTCTATTCCTGGCAGATATTCCTGTCGGACGCAGGCATCATCAACGTCATCCTCGGCTGGTTCGGCCTCGGCCCCTTTCCGCTGCTGAACACCGTAGGCGCAACGATGGTCGGGTATCTGACACTGACCTTCCCGCTAGTCGTTCTCTTGCAGCTTTTCAGCCTCGTCTTCGTCGACCGCACCCTGATCGAGGCCGCCCACAACCTGCGCTGCGGCCGGCTTCGCACGGTCTTCGCGGTCATCATTCCGTCGGCTCGCGTCGGGCTGGTGATCGCCGCGCTCTTTGCGTTCATCCTCTGCTTCGGCGATTTCGTGAGCCCGATCTACCTGGGCGGCGGCGAACCCACCACGCTTTCGATCCTCATCACCGACACCACGAAGTCCGGCCAGCAGTGGCCGCGTGCGGCCGTCATCGCCCTGACCATGATCGCGACGCTTCTGGTCGTGGCCTTCGCCGCTGTCCGCTTTGCCTATAAGGGGCGCACGAAATGAGCGACAAGGACACGGCCAGCATCAACCGCAACCCCGCCGTCGACATCGCGCTGAAGACCTATGTCTTCCTTGCCTACGCCTTTGTCTTCGCCCCGATCGCCGCGAGCTTCGTCTTCTCGTTCAACTCCGACCGTTTTCCCTCGATCCCGCTCGGGCATTTTTCGCTTGAATGGTATAAGGCCGTGGCGACGGACCCCCTGGTCTGGGAGGGCTTGCGCAACACGCTGATGGTGGGTGTGATCGTCGGCGTGGTGGCCACGGCACTGGGCTTCGGCGCGGCCTACACCGACTTCCGCTACCGTTTCTTCGGCAAGCAGGTCTATCTGGCGTTGGCGCTCCTGCCGCCGACGATTCCGGTGGTGATCCTCGGGCTGGGGATGCTTGCCTATCTGTCGCGGATCAACCTGTCGGGCAATGCGCTGTCGGTCATCATCGCCCATGTGGTGATCTGTGCGCCCTTCGCGATGGCGATCATCCGGCTCAGGCTGTCGCAGATGGACCCGGATCTTGAGGCCGCCGCCTGGAACCTCGGCGCCTCGGAATGGGCGGCGATGCGGCATGTCATCGTGCCCTTCGCCATGCCGGCGATCCTCGGCGCGCTCTTCATCACGATGGCCGTCTCCTTCGACGAATTCGCCATCGCCTGGTTCGTCTCGGGCCTGAACGAGACATTGCCGGTCAAGGTGCTGGGCTTCCTGCAAGGTCAGGTCAGCCCGCGCATCAACGCCATCGGCACCTTCGTCTTTGTCACATCCATGACGCTCGTGATCCTTGCGCAGGTTCTCCTGACCGGTCGCGGCGCCAAGACCCGTCCGGCGTCGGACGAATAGGAGAAGAACATGAAGAACGACACGCTCGTCTCGTTCGAGGGGGTGGTGAAGCGGTTCGGCGAGTTCGTCGCCGTGCAGCGGATGGATTTCGAGATCGCCAAGGGCGAATTCCTCGCCATCATGGGATCGAGCGGCTGCGGCAAGACGACGACGCTCAGGATGCTCGCGGGGCTCGAGGCGCCGACCGAGGGGGTGATCCGGCTTTCCGGCAAGCCGATCAACCACCTGCCGACCTGGAGCCGGGACACCCCGATGGTCTGGCAGAGCCTCGCGCTCTTTCCGTTCCTCAACGTGCGCGAGAACGTCGAGTTCGCGCTGAAGATGCGCGGGGTCGGCAAGGCCGAACGCCGGCGCCGGGCGGAACAGTGGCTGGACCGGATGCAGATTTCGGAATTTGCCGAGCGCGACATCGCCCAGTTGTCCGGTGGCCAGCGGCAGCGGGTGGCGCTCGCCCGGTCGCTGGTGGTGGAGCCGGAAATCCTGCTTCTCGACGAACCGCTCTCGGCGCTCGACGCGGCGCTGAAGGTGCGGATGCAGTCGGTGCTCAAGAACCTCCAGCGCGAGACCGGCATCACCTTCGTCTACGTGACCCACAGCCAGTCGGAAGCCTTCTCGATGGCTGACCGGGTGGTGATCATGAGCCGCGGCAAGATCGAGCAGATCGGTACGCCGCAGGAAATCTATCGCGCCCCGCGGACCCGCTTCGTCGCCGATTTCCTCGGCTCGTCCAACATCTTCACCGGCAAGGTGACCGGTGCCGACACCAGCGGGGTGGCGCTCGACACGCCTGCGGGCGTGCTGCATCTCGCGGCGGTCGACGGATCCGCAAAGCCGCGGATGGGGCGCGAAGCGACGCTGACCGTGCTCGACACGAAGACCAATCTTGCACTTGAAGCACCCTCGGGGCGCGTCAACGCCGTCCGCGTCCGCATGATCGGCGAGGAATTCGTGGGCGCCACGGCCACGATCTATCTCGAAACCGCGCAAGGGCAGGAAATCAGGGTCCAGAAGGGCCACGACGAGCTGGCAAGCCTGCCGCTGGAGATCGGAAAAGAACTGGTGGCGTGGTGGCCGCACGAGGATGGTCACCTCGTCACCGAAGGGTAGGATCCCGATGCACCCGCCGATCGGGCCGGCCCGAGGCCCTCTGCCCTTCCCGCCGATCGCGGGCCCCTATTCCGGCCGCATCGCCCTCGCATGGCCCGAGGACGCGCGTGGCATCACCTTTTCCTCGATCGCACGCGGGGGGCCGACGCAGCGCCAGATCGAAGATTTCGGCCCGGAATGCGGGTCGTGGGCATGCGCACTCGGCCTTGCGTCGGCGCTGGTCCTGATCGCGGGTCTGGTCTTCCCGGGGTAGGAGACCGTTCGCTCAGGTTGCCTTCCGGCGCGCCACCGCGAGTTCCATCGCCGCCAGAAACCGCGCGACCTCGGATGTCGTGTTATAATGGCAGACCGAGACGCGGATGCAGTCGGCAAGGCCAAGCGGATGCAGGATGTTGCCGCAGTAATGGTCGTCCTTGCGGATGTGCACCCGGATGCCCTGATCGGCGAGATGCCGGACGAGATCGGCCGAGCCCATGCCCTCGAGCGTCAGCGACACCACGCCTTCCCGGCCCTCCGTGCCCGTGCCGCCGATTACCGACACGCCCGGCATTTCGGCAAGACCGCGCAGGTTGCCGGTGCCGTGCAGCATCGCGTCCATCAGCCGCGCCTCGTGGTCATGGATCGCCGCCGCCGCGGCCTCGATCCGGGCGCGGGGGGTGGCGGCCTCCGATAGCTCGCCGCCCAGCCAGTCGAAATAGGCGACGACGTCGGAGAAGGTCGCATAGGCGCCTGCGTCGCGGGTGCCAAGCTCCCAGGCCGTCGCCGGGCCACCGACGATCTGCTCCTTGGTGCATTCGGTCAGCCGGTCCGACGCCCAGCCGACGCCGTAGCCGTGGCGTGAGAAGACCTTGTAGGGTGACACCGCATAGCCGTCGGCGCCATAGGCGGCGCAGTCGACATGGCCGTGGCTCGCGTGCTGGATGCCGTCGATGATGACGAAGGCCCCGGGCGCCCTGTCGCGGATCGCCGCCGTGACGGCCGCCACGTCGACCGCCATGCCGGTCACCGGCGAGGTCTGCACGACCGTCGCCACCCGCACCTCCGGCGTGATCCTTTCGAGGTAGGCACCAAGGCCGACGGTTCCCGTGGCATCGTCATGCGCCACAAGCACATGCGGCCGCCCCGTCACCTCGGCCCAGCGGGCCATCGCGCTGCGGGATGCGGGGTGTTCCAGCGTCGAGCCCAGCATCACGCCCCCTGGTGCTGCCCCGAGCGCGGCGGTGCGGATCAGCCGGAACAGCACCTCGCTGCCGCTTTCGCCGGTGAAGACCTGGCCGCCGGGGGCGTTGAGGAACAGCGCCATGTCGGCCTTGCCCCTGGCGATCGCCGCCATCAGCGCCTGCGACGCCGGGTTGTCCCGCCCCTGGTTGTCGGGGTAGCCGGCATAGGCGGCCGAGGTCTCGATCACCGACTTGAGCCGGAGCGCACCCCCTGCGTTCTCGAAGAAGATACGCGGGCCCTCGAAGGGGCAGGCCTCCACATGGGCGAAGCGGTCGCGGATGGCGTCGATCAGGCCGGGTCTGTCCTCAAGCATCGTCCGTCCTAGGGTCATGCGGCGGGTCCGCCCGCGTCTTGCACCCGCTGCGCGACGCTGGCAACCCCGGCCGGTCGCGGGATCACACGGTGTGGAGGTAGAGGTCGTAGTCCACCTCGGTCACGGTGCGGGCGACGCGGGCGTATTCGGCGGCCTTCACCGCGGTGAAGGTCCGGTGCATGTCCTCGCCCAGCGCCTGCTTCAGGAATTCCGACGCCTTTGCCGCCTCGATCGCCGCGCGCCAGTCGCGCGGGATCGCCGGGCCGCCCGCATCCTCGGCATAGGCGTTGCCCGTGGTCTCCGGTCCCGGGTCGATGCGGTTGTCGAGCCCGTGCAGGATGCCGGCAAGCACCGTGGCGGCCACCAGATAGGGATTGGCGTCCACCCCCGACGGGCGGTGTTCGATCCGCCGCGCCTTCACATCGCCCTCGGGCACGCGCAGCGCCACCGAACGGTTGTTCACGCCCCAGCTCGTCGAGACCGGCGCATAGCTCTGGCTGGCGAACCGGCGCCAGGAGTTGAGATGCGGCGCGAACACCAGCATCGATTCGCCCATCGTCTCCCTGAGGCCGCCGAGCGCGTGCAGAAGCGTCCCGGTCCAGCCCTCGCCCGGCCTTTCGGCGAAGACGTTGCGCCCGGCCTCGTCCTGAAGCGAGACGTGGAAATGCATTCCCGACCCCGCATAGTCTTCGACCGGCTTCGCCATGAAGCAGGCGGTCACCCCGTGCGCGCGCGCCTGCTGGCGCACGATCCGCTTCAGCCGCACGATGTCGTCTGCCGCCTGCATCACGTCCTCGCGGTAATGCAGGGTCAGTTCATACTGGCCGGGGGCATATTCGGAAATCAGCGTTTCCGCCCTGATCCCGGCCGCCGCGGCGCCGGCGTAGATGTCGGAGAAGAGCGGCAGCATCCCGTGCAGATGGTCGACCGAATAGACTTCGGTCTTGTGGCTGGGCCGCCCGTCCAGCACGTCGCGCGCCGGCCGCACCATGCCGTCGGGGCCGCGGTCGTTGGCGAGCAGGAAGAACTCCAGCTCGAACGCCCCCGCAGGCTTCAGGCCCCGTTCCGCAAAGGCCTCCACCTGCCGGCGCAGCGCATGGCGGGGGTCCGAGGTCATCGGCCGCCCGTCAAGCTCGTAGAGCGACAGGAACACCTCGGCGCGCGCCGGCTTCGTGCCGTGCAGCGCCTTCAGCGTGCCCGGCACCGGCCAGGCCCGCCGGTCGCCGTCGCCCTCGTCCCAGATCAGGCCGGTCTCGTGCACGTCCTCGCCGCAGATGTCGAGCCCGAGGATCGAGACCGGCATGTGCCGGCCCGACCTATAGAGCGAGGCAAGTTCGTGCCGCCGGATGATCTTGCCGCGGCCGATGCCGTTGGAATCGTGCAGCACGATGTCGATCGCCTCGATCTCGGGGTGGTCGGCAAGGAAGGTTTCAGCCTCGGCAAGCGTGGCGCCGGAGGGGCAGGGGTTTTCCAGCATGTCAGGTTCCGGGAAAGAGTTCGGTGAGGATTTCGTCGAAGGCGGCGACGAGGCGGTCGATCTGCCGTTTCTTCGTCGCCGGGCTGACCAGCATCATGTTGTGGAAGGGCGCGATCAGGCAGCCGCGGTTCAGAAGTGCCGTGTGAACCGTTGCCTCCACTTCCGGCACATGCGCCATCGACGCCTCGGTCCCGTTCCTGAGCGGGCCGGGCGCGCAGATGAACTCCACCCGCGCGCCGACGCGGACGACGTGCCAGGGGGCGCCATGCGCCTCGATCACCCGTTTCAGGCCGGTTGAGAGCCTTTCTGCGCCCTTCTCCATATGGGCATAGGCCTCCGCCGTCATCACCTCGGCCAGGGTCGCTTGCAGGCAGGCGAACTGCATCGGGTTGGCGGACAGCGTCGTCCCCATGCCGGAATGACCCGAGGGGCGGCCGGCGTTGAAGGCAAGATAGTCCTTCGCCACCTGCGGCCGGAGGCCCCAGACGGCGGTGGGCATCCCCCCCGCCACGCATTTGCCGACGACGAAAATGTCGGGGTCGAGCCCGTGCACCGCGGTGTAGCCGCCAAGGCCGGACGAGATCGTGTGCGTCTCGTCGATGATCAGCAATGCGCCATGTTTCGTCGCCAGTGCCCGGAGTCCGTCGTGGAAGCCCGGTTCCGGCAGGACCATGCAGGAATTGGTCATCACCGGCTCGGTCAGGATCGCCGCGATCTCGCCGGTCTTCAGCGCGGCCTCGACGCTGGCGAGGTCGTTGAACTCGGCGCAGGCGGCGGCCTGCGTCAGGTCCGCGACCTGCCCGGTCAGGCCCGGCCGCGTGCGGGTCTTGCCGTTCGACAGCTCCACCATCGTGTCATCCACGGTGCCGTGGTAGCAGCCGTTGAAGACCAGCACCTTGGGCCTGCCCGTCACCGCCCGCGCCACCCGGAGCGCGAAGCGGTTGGCATCCGTCGCCGTCGTGGCGATCTGCCATTTGAACTCCCCGAACCGCTCGGTCAGGAGCCGCCCGGCTTCCATCGCCGCCCTGGTCGGCAGCATGTAGGTCAGCCCGCGCCTTGCCTGCTTGCGGATCGCCCTGGCAACCGGCTCCGGCGAATGTCCGAACATCGAGCCGGTATCGCCGAGGCAGAAATCGTCGATGCCGTAGCCGTCGATGTCGGTGATCCGGGCACCCTCGGCCCGGTCGACGACCATCGGGAAGGGCATCGGCCAGTCCTTCATCCAGTGCATCGGCACCGAATCCAGCCAGGCATCGGCGCCTGCTTCCAGTGCCGCCCTCGTCTTCGGCCGCGAGGCGGCAAAGCGCCGCGATTCGCGGTCGGCCGCCTTCTTCAGGCGGGCACGGTCGATACCGGCGACGGATTCCTGCGGCTTGGGCATGGCGGCACTCCTTCAGGGCGTCTCCTTATCCACGATATTTGATCAAATTGAAAGCATGATTTGGCTTTCTGATTGCGAGCAACGTTTCGTGCCACTCGATAATTTGATCAAACGATAACGACAACGATTGCAGCCCAGCCCGCACATTCGGCCACATACTGCATCGCGCCGAGAACATCGCCGGTCTGCCCGCCGATCTGGCGCATCGCCAGCCACGCGACAACGAGGGAAGCGAGGGCGACCGCCGCCGCGGTGAGGACCGCCGCGCCGAAGCCGAGCGGCATCAGGCAGAGAAATCCGATCGCAGCGGCGGCGCGGGCCGGAACAGGGTCGATTCCCACGGCCGCGCGGCCCAACCCGTCACCCCGTGCCGCGGGCATCAGGACGATCGCCGCCGGCAGCGCCGCACGCGAGGCCGCCGCCAGCGCGGCGAGTGCGAAGACCGGCCCGTCCTCTCCGATCAAGGTGGCGATCGCCGCGACCCGGAAACCGAGCGCCAGGATCAGTGCGATCACCCCGTAGGAGCCGATGCGGCTGTCGTGCATGATCTCGAGCTTGCGTTCGCGGGTCCGTCCTCCGCCGAAGCCGTCGGCGAGGTCGGCCAGCCCGTCCTCGTGCATTCCGCCCGTCGCCAGTACGCCCGCCGCCAGCGCAAAGATCGCCGCCATGACCGGTGGCAGTCCGATCGCAAGCGCGGCGATGCAGACGAGCGCCGAAATCCCGCCGACGGCCAGCCCGACGACGGGCCAGGCCCAGGATGAAGCCGCCATCGCCGGCGCCTCGCCGGCGATCGGAGGGACGGGCAGACGCGTGAGCAGGAGGAACGCAAGCCGCAGCTCGTCCGCCCGCCCCCCGTTCATGCCTCGGACACTCCGGCCTCGCCGAAAGTCGCCATGCCGTTGTGACAGGCAAGCGCCGCGCGCACGATCCCGAGGGCGAGTGCCGCGCCGGAACCTTCACCAAGCCGCATGTCGAACTCCAGAACCGGGCGCTTGTGGATCGCGGCCAGAAGCTTGCGGTGGCCCGGTTCGGCCGAGGTGTGGCCGACAAGGCAATGATCCAGCAGCCGCTTGTCTGCGGCATAGAGCACGGCGGCCGCAGCGGTGCAGATGAACCCGTCGAGGATCACCGGGATGCGTTCTGCCCGCGCCGCCAGAACCGCGCCGCAGATCGCTGCCTGTTCGCGACCGCCGAGGGCCGCGAGCACGCCCCCGGCATGGCCGAGGACACCCGCGTGCCGCTTCAGCCCGCGTTCGATCGCGTCGATCTTTCGCGCAAGTCCGGCCTTGTCAGAGCCTGTTCCGGGACCGACCCACTCGGCCACCGGCCCGCCGAAACAGGCCGCGGCCAGCGCCGCCGCGACGGTGGAATTGCCGATGCCCATCTCGCCCAGGATCAGGATGTCGGCACCCCCATCGACCGCCGCCGCCCCCTGCCAGAGCGCGTCGAGACAGTCCACCTCGCCCATCGCCGGCCCGGCGGTGAAGTCTTCTGTGGGCCGGTCCAGCTCCAGCGCGATGACCGAAAGATCGGCGCCGTTCAGCGCGCAAATCTGGTTGATCGCGGCCCCGCCGGCGCGGAAGTTGGCGACCATCTGCGCCGTCACATCCTGCGGATAGGGATTCACCCCCTGCGCGCAGATGCCGTGGTTTCCCGCGAAGACCAGCGCCTGGGCATTGCGGATCTCGGGCCGCGCGGTGCCGCGCCACGCGGCCATGAATTCTGCGATCTGCTCCAGCCGGCCAAGCGAGCCCGGGGGCTTGGTCAGCGTGTTCTGCCGCGCCCGCGCCGCCTCCGCCGCCTGCGTGTCGGCAACGGGCAGCCGGTCGGCAAGATCGGCAAGCCGGGACAGCGAGGAGATGCGCGGGAGGCTCATGTCATTTCACTTTCAGGGGAAGGCCCGAGACGGCCAGGTAGACTTCGTCGGCCGCTTTCGCGACCCATTGGTTCAGAAGACCCGCCGCATCGCGGAAGGCGCGGGCGAGCGGATTGTCGGGAACGATGCCCATGCCGACCTCGTTGGTCACGATCACGACCGGATCGCGCTGGGCGGGCAGGGCGGCGACCAGCGCCCGCCCCGCGGCCCGCCAGTCGGCCTCGGCGAGCATCAGGTTCGTCAGCCACAGCGTCAGGCAGTCGACAAGCCGGGGGCCTTTCCCGTCGGTTACGCCAAGGGCTGCCACCAGCGCGCGCGGCTCGGCGTGGGTCCGCCACTCCTGCCCCCGCCGCGCCTGGTGGGCGGCGATCCGCGCCGCCATCTCTGCATCGTGGGCTTCGGCCGTGGCGATGTAGACGGCGGGCCGCCCGAACGACAGCGCCATCGTCTCGGCGATGCCGCTTTTGCCCGACCGGGCGCCTCCTGTGATGAGTATCGTCTTGCTCATGGCTCGCTCTCAAAGCAGAAACGGGCCGTCCGTGAAAGGGAGAATGCGACGGTGGGCGCCGATGCCGCGACAGAGCTGATCCTGATCCGTCATGCGCCCGCGCTGACGGGCGGGCGGCTCTGCGGCCGGACGGATGTGCCGGCCGACTGTTCCGACACCACCCGCATCGCGGCGCTGCGCGCGGCGATCGGCGCGCCGGGGCGGATCGTCACGAGCCCCGCGCTGCGCTGCCGCCAGACCGCGGCGGCCCTCTGGCCCGCGACAACCCCCGAGGCCGACCCGGCGCTGTGGGAACAGGATTTCGGTGTCTGGGACGGGATGGCGGCGGGCGGCATCCCCGATCTCGGTCCGCTGTCGCCCGACGATCTCGTCCGTCACCGCCCGCCGGAGGGCGAGAGTTTCGCCGATCTCTGCGCCCGGACCCTGCCCGCGCTGACGCGCCTTGCCGATGGCGGCCGCGTGACCATCGTGGCCCATGCCGGGACGGTGCGCGCGGCCCTCGCGCTTGCCCTCGGCGCGGTGCCTCCGGCGCTGGCCTTCGAGGTGGCGCCGCTGTCGCTCACCCAGCTTCGGGCCGCGCCCGGTGCCGGGTGGTCGATAGGCGCGGTCAACTGGGGCCCGGCGTGAGCGCGCCGCAGATCCGGGTCGCGGGCCACCTCGGCGAGTTCTTGCAGGGCCGGATCGGCTCTGGCGGGCCGGTCGCGCTGATCTCGGTTCCCTGCCCGGCGGTTGCGGTCGCGGGCTGGCACCGCCCCGGTGCGGGGCTTTCCATCCACGGCAGCGGGCAGCGCCTGGTCACACCCGAACGGGCGCGACGTTTCGTCGCGCGTCTCGGTCTGGGCCTGTCGGGCCGGGTGCGCCTCAGCGCCGCGATGCCCGCCGGCGGCGGGGCGGGGGCCTCCACCGCTACGCTCGTCGCGCTCGCCCGTCTCGCCGGGGCCGACGATCCGCCGGAGACGATCGCGCGGGCCTGCATCGACGCCGAAGGCGCAAGCGACCCGCTGATGTTTCCCGAACCCGAGAGGCTTCTCTGGGCCTCGCGCGAGGGGCGGGTGCTGCGCCGCCTTCCGGCCCTGCCACGCATCGACGTGATCGGCGGGTTTCTCGGCCCCGGGCGGCGCACGGATGCGGGCGACCTGAACTTCCCGGACATCGGTGACCTGGTCGAGGGCTGGATTGCCGCGGCGCGTGCAGGAAGGGCGGAGGCACTCGCAGAGATCGCCGCCGCTTCGGCCCGTCGCACGCTCGCCCTGCGCGGCCCGGAGGGCGACCCGACCGACGCGCTGGCGCGCGATCTCGGGGCGGCCGGCTTCGTCATCGGCCATACCGGTTCCGCGCGCGGCCTGCTATTCGTGCCCGGACGAATCCCCAAGGCCGCTGCAGACGCCCTGCGCGCCGCCGGCCTGAGAGGAATCGTCCGGTTTCAGGTAGGGGCAAGGGTATGACCGGCGCAATGATGATGCTCGTGGCGCTCGGCCTTGACAGCGTGCTCGGCTGGCCCAACGCGGTCTTCCGGGCGGTCGGTCATCCCGTCACCTGGCTCGGCCGTCTCATCGCCGCGCTCGATCGCTGGATCAACCTCGATGGCGCCGATGAAGGCGCCCGGCGGGTCGCTGGCGTGGTGGCGGCGGCGGTGGTGATCGGTGCCGCCGCCGAAATCGCCTGGGTGCTGACCTGGCTTCTGCCCGATGGCTGGCCGGGCGTCGTGCTGACAGGTGTGCTGGCATGGCCGCTCGTCGCGGTGCGATCGCTGCGCGATCATGTGCGGGCCGTCGCCCTGCCGCTCGGCAACGGCGACCTTCCCGCCGCGCGCCGCGCCGTTTCGATGATCGTCGGCCGCGATCCCGAACAGCTTGGCCGCGAGGCGATCGCGCGGGCAACGCTGGAAAGCCTGGCCGAGAACACTTCGGACGCCGTCGTTGCCCCGGTCTTCTGGGGTGTCCTCTTCGGGCTTCCTGGAATCGCCGCCTACAAGGCGATCAATACGCTCGATTCGATGATCGGCCACCGAACCCCGCGCTACAGTGCCTTCGGCTGGGCCTCGGCCCGGATCGACGACCTGGCGAACCTCATTCCGGCGCGGCTCACGGGGCTGCTTTTCGCGCTGGTCTCGACCCGCCCGCGCGCCGCGCTCGCGACGATGTGGCGAGACGCGCTGCGGCACCGGTCGCCGAACGCAGGCTGGCCCGAGGCGGCGCTTGCCGGCGCGCTGGAGATCCGGCTGTCGGGGCCGCGGGTCTATCATGACCGTGTCGCCGATGAGCCCTGGCTGAACGAAGGCGCAGCCGATCCGCAGGCGGCCGACATCGTCAGGGCGCTTCGCCTGTTCCGCTTCGTCACTCTCGCGCTCGCGCTGCTTCTCGCCGCGCTGTCGGCGGCTTGAGCCGGATGATGCGGGACCACGGAGGCAACATCGACGCGGCAATGGCGCGGTATGGTGGAGCGCCCGAGGACTGGATCGATCTCTCGACGGGCATCAACCGCGTTCCCTATCCGCTCCCGCCGATCCCGCCCGACGCCTGGACGGCGCTTCCGACACGGGCTGCACAGGCACGCCTCTGCGCCGCCGCGCGCGCGGCCTATCGGACTGGGGCCGCGATTCTGCCTGTGGCGGGCGCGCAGGCGGCAATCCAGATGATTCCGCGCCTTTGCCCGCCCGGCCGCGCCCGCGTGCTCGCGCCGACCTACAACGAACATGCGGCCGCGCTCCGCGCCGCCGGCTGGGCCGTCGAGGAGGTGGCGGAGCCCGCTGCGCTCGCAGGGGTCGATCTCGCCGTCGTCGTGAACCCCAACAACCCCGATGGCCGCTGCCTTTCGCCCGACAGGGTCAGGGACATCGCCCGCACCACCGGCCGCCTCGTCGTCGACGAAAGCTTCGCGGATGCGACGCCCGGCCTCTCCCTGGCCTCCGGCCCGGCGACCCCCGGCCTTATGGTGTTGCGGTCGTTCGGAAAGTTCTATGGGCTGGCGGGGGTCCGCCTCGGCTTCGTGCTGGGGGCCGAGGTCGACATCAACACCCTGGCCGCGACGGCCGGACCCTGGCCGGTGAGCGGTGCAGCCATCGCGATCGGCGCCGTGGCGCTTGCCGATGACGCATGGGCCGCGCAGACCGCCAACCGGTTGGCCGCGGACGGCCGGCGGATGGATTCGCTGGCTGCGCGGGCGGGCTGGCGCCTCGCCGGGGGTTCCTCCCTCTTCCGGCTTTACGACACACAGGACGCGGCACGCGCGCAGGATCGGTTGGCACGCGCGCGGATCTGGTCGCGCATCTTCCCCTATTCGGCAACCTGGCTCCGCCTCGGCCTGCCGGGGGGCGAGCCCGAATGGGATCGGCTCGCCGCCGCGATGGCCTGACGCAGCCTCTCAGCGTGCCAGCCCCAGAAGCCCCTCCACATCGAGATGCGCCTCGAGGTGGTCGGCCAGCGCGTCGAGCGTGGCCTCCACCTCGGCGCCGTACTGTGCCGCCGCCGAGGCACCGAGCCGGGCGAGGAACGCCGAGCGGAAGGCATCGCCCGCGAACATGCCGTGCAGGTAGCTGCCGATGATCCGGCCGTCGGGCGAAACGGCGCCCTCCGGCGCGTCCGCTGTGAAGGCGAAGGGCCGTTCCCTGCCGGGCCCTTCGGTGCGGCCGATATGGATCTCGTAGCCCTCCATCGCCGCGCCGGTCGCGGCATGGGTGGCGGTGCTTCGCGTCAGCCGCTTCTCGGGGGTCATGACCGTGGAGAGGTCGAGAAGCCCCAGCGCCTCGGTGACGCCGGGTGCGCCTTCAAGCCCCTCGGGATCTTCGATCCGCTGCCCGAGCATCTGGTAGCCGCCGCAGATGCCAAGCACATGCCCGCCCCGCCGCACGTGGGCCGACAGGTCGATGTCCCAGCCCTGCGCCCGGAGGAAGGCGAGATCGCCGCGCGTCGACTTCGACCCCGGCAGAATCACCAGCGCCGCGTCACCGGGAATCGGCTCTCCGGCGCGGACCATCGTCAGCGTCACGGCGGGTTCCAGTTTCAGCGGGTCGAGATCGTCGAAATTGGCGATGCGGCTGAACGCGAGGCAGGCGATCTTCACCGGCCCACCCCCCGCCCCGCGTCCGAGGTCGAGCGCGTCTTCTGCCGGAAGCTTCGCCGCCACCGCGAAATGCGGCACGACGCCGAAGCCGCGCCACCCGGTCTTCGCCTCGATCAGGCGGTAGCCATCGCTGAAGAGCGAAGGGTCACCGCGGAACTTGTTGATGACGAACCCCTCGATCATCGCCGCATCGCCGGGGTCGAGCACAGCCTGCGTGCCGACGATCTGGGCGATGACGCCGCCCCGGTCGATATCGCCCACCAGCACCACCGGCACGTCCGCGGCCCGGGCGAACCCCATGTTGGCGATGTCGCCCTTGCGCAGGTTGACCTCGGCGGGGCTTCCCGCGCCCTCGACGATGACAAGATCATGGGCTGCCTTCAGCCGCCCGAAGCTTTCAAGCACCGGCACCATCAACTGTGCCTTCAGGGCGGGATACTCCCTGGCGCGCACGGTCGCCGACCGCCGGCCCTGCACCACCACCTGGGCACCGGTATCCGTCTCGGGCTTCAGGAGGACCGGATTCATGTCTGTATGCGGCGCAACTCCGGCGGCCAGCGCCTGCAACGCCTGCGCCCGCCCGATTTCGCCCCCGTCCACCGTCACCGCGGCGTTGTTCGACATGTTCTGCGGCTTGAACGGCGCGACCGCCAGCCCCCGCCGCCGCGCGGCGCGACAGAGCCCGGCGACGATCAGCGACTTGCCGACGTTCGAGCCGCAGCCCTGGATCATCAGCGCCGTCATCCGGCCCCCCCGATGTCGCTCTTGCCGCGAGTGCGGGAGCCGCCGGCGGGAGTATTTGGGACCACAATGAAAGGGCGGGTGACACTGGCGCCGCAGCGGCATCCCGTTTCGGGCGGATCGCTCCGGGGAAACGGGATGCTTTCACTGTGGACGGTCATCGGCGCTCCCGCCTGTACCGTGGCTGCACTCTGACGCGGCATTTCTTTCATTGTGGTTAAAATACTCCGGGGGTCCGGGGGCGGCGCCCCCGGTCGCGCTCAGAACTCCACGCCCTTCTGCCCCTTGATCCCCGACCGGAACGGGTGCTTCACCAGCGTCATCTCGGTCACCAGATCGGCAAGCTCGATCAGCTCCTCCTTGGCGTTCCGCCCGGTCAGGACGACATGGGTCATCGCCGGCTTCTCGGCCCTGAGGAACTCCACCACCTCCTCGACGGGCAGGTAATCGTAGCGCAGCGCGATGTTGATCTCGTCGAGCAGCACCATCCGGTTGCGTCCGTCGCGGATCAGCTCCTTCGCCTTCTCCCAGCCGCGCCGGGCGGCGGCGATGTCGCGGGTCTTGTCCTGCGTCTCCCAGGTGAAGCCCTCGCCCATCGCGTGGAACTGGCAAAGATCGCCGAAATGGCCCTCGATCAGCCGCCGCTCGCCGGTGTCCCAGGCGCCCTTGATGAACTGCACCACGGCACAGGGCATCCCGTGGGCGATGCAGCGGAGAATCATTCCGAAGGCGGACGAGCTTTTTCCCTTTCCCGCGCCGGTATGGACGATGATCAGGCCCTTCTCGCCCTCCTTTGTCGCCATGATCTTGTCGCGGGCGGCCTTCTTCTTGGCCATCTTCTGCGCATGACGGGCGGCGTCTTCCGCGGGATCGGTCGGTTTCGGGTCGGACATGGTCCCTTCCATCGCTTGACAAGGGGGTGGCACATGCCTCAGGTGAGGCGGCGCTGGTTCCTGTCTTAGGACAGGCGAAGAGGGAATGCGACAGGCTTTGCGACCCATCGGGGCCCATCGCCGAAGCGCAGCCGCCCCCGCGACCGTGACCGGAGAGGTTCCCCAAGGCCACTGGCGAGAGCCGGGAAGGCGGGAGGGCCGCCGGGGCGAGACCGCCCCGACATCCGCGAGCCGGGAGACCTGCCAGCGCGCAAACGTGACGGCGGACGGGGGGTTCCGCAACCGGCTCGGGACCGAGGCCACGGTCCCCGCGGGCGCCCCCTGACCCCTGGTTGGAAGGACTGCCGTGGTGACGGTGACGCTGCATGTCTGCACGACCTGCAAGATGGGGCGGCCCCTGCCCGAGGGCGCGGCGCCACCGGGGGCCCGGCTTCTGGCCGCGCTCGCGGCGGCAGGGGCACCCCGGGGCGTGCGGATCATGCCGGTGGAGTGTCTTTCGGCCTGCGACCACGGCTGCAACATCGCCCTGTCGGGCCCCGGCCGCTGGTCCTATGTCTATCGTGGCATGGACCCGGATGCGGACGTGGCCGACATCCTCGCCGGTGCGGCCGCCTATGCCGCCACGAAAGACGGTCTCGTGCCCTGGCGCGAGCGCCCCGTGATCTTCCGCAGGCAGTCGCTTGCCCGCATCCCGCCGATGGAGAGCTGAATGGACCCGCTGAGCAAGATCCCCGTCACCGTCATCACCGGCTTTCTCGGTTCCGGCAAGACGACGCTGATCCGCCACCTGATGCAGAACCCGCAGGGACGGCGGCTTGCGGTCCTGGTCAACGAATTCGGCAGCGTCGGCGTGGATGGCGAGATCCTCAAGTCCTGCGCCGACGAGAATTGCCCCGAGGAGAACATCGTCGAGCTTGCCAACGGCTGCATATGCTGCACCGTCGCCGACGACTTCATCCCGACGATCGAGGCGCTGATGGCGCTGCCGCGGCGGCCCGATCACATCCTCATCGAGACCTCCGGCCTCGCCCTGCCGAAGCCGCTGCTGAAGGCCTTCGACTGGCCGGCGATCCGCTCGCGGATCACCGTCGACGGTGTCGTCGCCCTGGCCGACGCCGAGGCGGTGGCGGCAGGTCGCTTCGCCCCGGACGTGGAAGCTGTCGAGGCCCAGCGCGTGGCCGACGGCAGCATCGACCATGAAACGCCGCTCTCGGAGGTCTTCGAGGACCAGATCGCCTGCGCCGACATCGTTCTCCTGACCAAGGCCGACCTGGCCGACGCGGCGTCGCTCGCGGCGGCGCGCGCGGTAATCGAGGCCGAGGCGCCGCGCAGGCTGCCGATCCTGGCGGTGGAGGACGGCCGCATCGACCCGCGGCTGGTCCTCGGCCTCAATGCCGCCGCCGAGGACGATCTTCACTCCCGTCCGTCGCATCATGACGGTGCCGACGACCACGAGCATGACGATTTCGATACCATCGTGATGGACCTGCCCGAGGTGGCCGACCCCGAGGCGCTGACCGATGCGATCGCCCGCCTTGCGCGGGAGCAGGACATCCTGCGCGTCAAGGGCTATGTCGCGGTCCGCGGCAAGCCGATGCGGATGCTCGTGCAGGCGGTGGGGGAGCGGGTGCGGGCGCAGTTCGACCGGCCCTGGGGCGACAACCCGCGGGCGACGCGGCTCGTCGTCATCGCCGAACACCACAATGTCGATCCTGCGGCGATCCGCGCCGTTCTTGCTCCCGCGGCGCAGGAGGCCTGAGGCCCGGCCATGCACGTCATCTTCCGCGAAAGCCACGGGCTGGAGGAAACCGACACGCCCACCGACCTCGGCCAGACCCCGGCCGATCTGGTGGTGCTGTCCTTTTCCGACAGCGATCTCGGCGCCTTCGCGGCAGGATGGCATCGCGGCAGGGAGGCGCTGCCGTCCCTGCGGCTGGCGAATCTGGTGGCGCTGCGCCATCCGCTGTCGGTCGACACCTATGTCGAACGCACCCTGTCGGGGGCGAAGGGCATCCTGATCCGACTGATCGGCGGCGAGAGCTACTGGCCATATGGTCTGGCGCAGGTCCAGGATCTGGCCCGCCGCAACGGGATCGCGTTGGCCGTCCTGCCCGCCGACGGGCGCGAGGATGCACGGCTCGATGCTCTGTCCACGCTGCCGGTTTCGACCCTGCGCCGGCTCCAGACGCTCTGCGATGCGGGCGGGGCAGTGGCGGCGCAGGCCGCGCTCCAGCAGCTTTCGCTGGCGGCCGGGCTTTATGCCGGGCCGGTGGCGGGGGAAAAGACGGTCCCGGCCTTCGGCTGGTATCTTCCGGGCCGCGGCGTCGTTCCCGCGCCCGAGCCCGGGGCCCGGCCACTCGCCGTCGTCACCTTCTATCGCTCCTACCTCACCGCGGCCGATACCGATCCGGTGGACGGGCTGATCGGGGCGCTGGAGGCGCGCGGCTTCGCCGCCGTCGGCGCCTTTGCCGCGAGTCTCAAGGATGCCGCTGCGGCGGACTGGCTGAGGACGGATCTCGCCCGGCTTACGCCTGCGGCCATCGTCAACGCCACCGCCTTCTCGGCGAAAGGGTCCGACGGCGCGCCCTCGCCGCTCGACGTGCCGGGCTGCCCGGTCTTCCAGGTGGCGCTGTCGACGGCGCGCCGGACGGACTGGGCCGCCTCCGACCGGGGCCTTTCGCCGGCCGACCTTGCCATGCATGTCGTCCTGCCCGAGGTGGACGGCCGCGTCTTCGCCGGCGTCGCCAGTTTCAAGAGCCCCGGCCGCCGCGATCCCGACCTGCAATATGCCCGTTTCGCCCACCGCGCCGACCCGGGCCGCATCGCGGCGATCGCCGACCGGGTCGCGGGCTGGCACCGGCTGGCTGCCACGCCGGCGGAGACGCGCAACGTGGCGCTGATCCTCTCCACCTACCCGGGCAAGGGCTGGCAGCTCGCCCATGCCGTCGGGCTCGATGCGCTCGCCTCGGCCGGGGCGATCTGCGGACTTGTCGGGGCGGAAGGCGCGGGCGACGGCCTTGGCCCCGCCCTTTCCGCCGAAACGCTGGACTGGCCGGTTTCGGCCTATAGAGACACGATTTCCTCCCTGCCGGAGCCGCTCCGCGACGCGCTCTTCGCCGCCTGGGGTGAGCCGGAGGCCGACCCGGCGGTACGAGGCGGCCATTTCCGCTTCCATGCGCTCCGGCGCGGCAGGGTCATCATCGCGCTCCAGCCCGAACGCGGCGAGGTGAAGGCCCGGGCCGACGACTATCATGACCTCGCCCGCACGCCGCGGCACGGCTATGTGGCCTTCTACCTGTGGCTCAGGGCACAGCGGATCGACGCGCTGGTCCACATCGGCGCGCATGGCACGCTGGAATGGCTGCCCGGCAAGTCGGTGGCGCTCTCCGATGCCTGCTGGCCCGAGGCGCTGACCGCCGGTCTGCCGGTGATCTACCCGTTCATCGTCAACGATCCCGGCGAGGCGGCGCAGGCCAAGCGAAGGATCGGCGCGGTGACCATCGGCCACCTGCCGCCGCCGCTCGCAGCAAGTGCGGTGCCGGAACCGCTGTCGCGGCTGGAACGGCTGCTCGACGAATATTCCACCGCCGACGGGCTCGATCCCGCCCGCCGCGACCGGCTGATCGCCGCGATCCGCGACGAGGCGCGCGGGCGGGGGGTGGAGGAGGATCTGGGCCTGCCCGAGGATGCCTCGCCGGCCGAAGCCATCACCCGGATCGACCGCTTCGTCTGCGACATCAAGGAAAGCCAGTTCGGCGACGGCCTGCATGTCTTCGGCACCGGCCAGTGCGGGGCGGAGGAACGGGCCGGGCTTCTTGCCGCGCTGAACGGGCAACGGGTCGAGGCCGGGCCCTCCGGTTCCCCCTTTCGCGGGCGGTCGGACGTGCTGCCGACCGGGCGCAACCTCTTCACCACCGATCCCCGCGCCGTGCCCACGCGCGCGGCCCATGCGCAGGGCGTCAAGCTGGCCGAGGAGCTTCTGCGCCGGCACCTTCAGGATCACGGCGACTGGCCCCGGTCGCTGGTCGTCGACCTCTGGGGCTCGGCAACGATGCGCACCGCCGGCGAGGAATTCGCGATGGCGCTGCACCTCGCCGGGCTGGCGCCGAAATGGGACGAGGGGTCGGAGCGGGTCTCGGGCTTCGAGGTGATCCCGCTCGCCCTCTTGCGCCGCCCGCGGATCGACGTCACCTTGCGCGTTTCCGGCCTGTTCAGGGACGTTTTTCCAGGCCTCGCGCAGCTTTTCGACTCCGCGGTCGCGGCCCTTGCCGGCCGCGAGGAATCACCTGAGGACAATCCCTATCTGCGCGTCACACCGCGGGTCTTCGGCCCGAAGCCGGGACTCTACGGCCTGGCGATGGGCGAGGCGGTCGAGGACTACGGGCCGTCCGGCCGGGCAGCGGCGGGCGAAGCCTGGCTTTCCGGCTCCGCCTGGGCGATCGACGCGGCCGGCGCCGCGCATCCCGCCCGTGAGGCGCTGGAGGCGCAGGTGAAGGCGGCGGACGGCTTCGTCCATGTGCAGGATCTGGCGGAGACCGATCTGCTTCTGGCCTCCGACTATGCAGCGCATGAGGGCGGCTTCGCCGCCGCGGTCGCCCGCCTCGGTGGCGATGTGCCGGTGCTCTATCATCTCGATGCGACGCGCCCCGACGATCCGCGTGCCCGCACGCTGCCGGAAGAGATCGCCCGGGTGGTGCGCGCCCGCGCCGCCAACCCAGCCTGGGCCGACGGCATGATGCGCCACGGCTTCCGGGGCGCGGCCGAGATCGCGGCGACGCTCGACCACATGGCGGCCTTCGCCCATCTTGCCCGCGCGGTGCCGGCGCATCTCTTCGACCTCTATCACGAGGCGACGCTCGGCCGCGCCGATCTGGTCGCCTTCATGGAGCGCGAGAATCCCGCCGCGCTTCAGGCTTTGCGCGACCGCTTCGCCGCATTGCGCGATGCCGGGCTCTGGGTCACGCGCCGGAATTCGGTGGCGATGGAGGCGGGGCGATGAGCGCGCCCGTGGTCCAGGGCTGGTGTCCCGGCGCGCTCCGCCCGATGCGGTCGGGCGACGGGCTCGTCGTGCGGGTGCGGCCGCGGCTGGGGCGGCTGACGCAGGCGCAGGCGGCGGGAATCGCCGACCTTGCCGCGCGGCACGGCAACGGGTTGATCGACCTGTCCGCCCGCGCGAACCTGCAAATCCGCGGTGTGGCGGAGGCGGGCCATCCGGCGCTGATCGAGGGGCTGCGCGCGCTCGGTCTCATCGACGACAGCATTGCCGCAGAGACCCGCCGCAACATCATCGTCGCCCCTTTCTGGGCCGGGGGCGATGCCACCGTGACCGTTGCCGCCGCGCTGGAGACTGCGCTTGCTGCCGACGATGCCCCCGCTCCGCCGGCGAAGTTCGGCTATGCCGTCGATTGCGGCGCGGAGCCGGTCCTCGCCGAGGCGTCGGCCGACATCCGCATCGAACGCCTGGGCGACGGCCTGACCGTCCGGGCGGACGGTGCCCTGACGGCCGCGTGCGCGACGGCGGCGACGGCGGTCCCGCTCGCGCTCGACCTCGCGCGCTGGTTCCTCGCCTCGGGCGGTGCGCCGGAGGGCAGGGGGCGGATGGCGGCGCATCTGGCAGCCGGCGCGGTCCTGCCGGAAGCGTTCCGGACGGTTCCCGTGCCGCCCGCCCGCGGCTCCGCACCGTGCCCCGGGGCCACGGCCAGCGGTTTCCTCGCCGCCTTCGCCTTCGGCCAGATCGAGGCGGAAACATTGTCTGTTCTGGCGGAAACCGGCCCGATCCGGCTCACCCCCTGGCGGATGGTGCTGGTTGAGGGCGCGGCCGGGGTTCCGCCGCTTTCCGGGCTGGTGACCGACCCGCAAAGCCCGCTGCTGCGGACCTCCGCCTGCACCGGCGCGCCCGGTTGCCCGCAGGCGCTGATCGAGACGCGCAAGCTTGCCCGGCGCCTTGGCGCCGCGTTGCGCCCCTCCGAAAGCCTGCATGTTTCCGGCTGCGCCAAGGGTTGCGCCCACCCAGGGGCCGCGACCTTCACCCTGGTCGGCCAGCCGGACGGGAAGGTCGCATTCATCCGCGACGGCACCTGCCGCGATGCGCCACATCTCCCGGGGCTCGACCCCGCCACCCTCACCCCGGAAGACCTGACCGAGACCGCCCATGCCCCACATCTATGAAACCGACGGCGCGGCGATCTACGCCGAGAGCTTCGCCATGATCCGGGCCGAGGCCGACCTTTCCCGCTTCACGCCGGAGGAGGAGGTCGTCGTCGTCCGCATGATCCACGCCGCCGGGATGGTCGGGCTGGAACGCGACGTGCGCTTCTCGCCCGGCATGGCGATCGCTGCCCGGGCCGCGCTGGAGGCCGGCGCGCCGATCCTCTGCGATGCGCGGATGGTCAGCGAGGGGATTACCCGGGCACGGCTGCCGGCGAACAACGAGGTGATCTGCACCCTGCACGACCCGCGTGTGCCCGACCTGGCGAAGGCGATGGCCAACACCCGGTCTGCGGCGGCGCTGGAGCTTTGGCGGCCGCATCTCTCCGGCGCCGTGGTCGCCATCGGCAATGCGCCTACGGCGCTTTTCCATCTTCTCAACATGCTCGAGGATCCCGCCTGCCCGCGCCCCGCTGCCATCATCGGCTGCCCGGTCGGATTCGTCGGCGCGGCGGAGTCGAAAGACGCGCTCATGGCCGATCTGCGGGCGCCGTCGCTCATCGTGAAGGGGCGGCTCGGCGGTTCGGCCATCACGGTCGCGGCGGTCAATGCGCTTGCAAGCCGGAAGGAATGACGATGGGAAGGGTCATCTGTGCGGGCCTCGGCCCCGGCGATCCGGAATTGATGAGCGTCAGGGCCGACCGTCTGGTCCGATCCACCGCCCATGTCGCCTACTTCCGCAAGTCTGGGTATGAGGGCCAGGCCCGAAAGATCGTCGCAGGGATGCTGAACCCCCATGCGATCGAGTATCCGATGGAATACCCGGTCACGACGGAAATTCCGTTCATCGACCCGGAATACAACCGCGTGATGGCGGCGTTCTACGAGACCTGGGCGGAAAGGCTGGCCAGACTCGCCGAGACCGAGGAGATTCTGGTTCTGTGCGAGGGCGACCCCTTCTTCTACGGCAGTTTCATGCACCTCTATGTCCGCCTCAGGAAACGGTGCCAGGTCGAGGTGGTGCCCGGGATCACCGGAATGTCCGGCTGTTGGACCGCCACTGGCGAGCCGATCACCTGGGGGGACGATGTCCTGACCATCGTGACCGCGACGATGCCCGAAGAGGAGTTGGTCCGCCGCATCCGTGACACCGACGCCCTGGTGGTGATGAAGATCGGGCGCAATCTGGAAAAGCTGAAGCGCGCTTTGACCGCCGCAGGGCGGCTCGACTCCGCATGGCTTGTCGAGCACGGGACGATGCCGGACCAGCGCGTGCACCGGCTGGCCGAAGCGCCTTCCAGGGTGCCCTATTTCTCGATCGCCGTGGTGCACGGCCAGGGGCGGCGGCCGTGACGGGGCGGGTAACCATCGCCGGCCTCGGTCCTGGGGACGAGCGGCTTGTGACCGACGAGGTGCGCGCGGCGCTGGCCGCGGCCACCGACATCGTCGGCTATATACCTTATGTCGCCCGCGTCGCCGTGCGCGCGGGGCTGACGCTTCACCCGTCCGACAATCGCGTGGAGATCGACCGTGCCAGCCACGCGCTCGACATGGCGGCGGCGGGACGTCAGGTCGTCGTCGTCTCGTCCGGCGATCCGGGCGTGTTCGCAATGGCGGCCGCCGTGTTCGAGGCGCTGGAGAAACGCCCCGACCCGGATGCGTTCGAGATTCGCGTCCTGCCGGGCATCACCGCCATGCTTGCCGCCGCCGCCCGCCTGGGCGCCCCGCTCGGCCACGACTTCTGCGCGATCAACCTGTCCGACAACCTCAAGCCGTGGGAGCTGATTGAAAACCGGCTGCGGCTGGCCGCCCGGGCGGGCTTTGCGATGGCCTTCTACAACCCCCGCTCGCGCAGCCGGCCGCACCAGTTCGCCCGCGCGCTGGAGGTGTTGCGAGAGGAATGCGGGGGCGGGCGCCTCATCTCCTTCGCGCGCGCCGTCACGACGCCGGACGAGAGGTTGACGACCGTGCCCCTGGCGGAAGCGGAGCCAGACATGGCCGACATGCGCACCGTCGTCATCCTCGGCAACCCCGACACGCGCCGCGTCGGGCGCTTCGTCTACACGCCGAGGTCCGCCGGATGAGCGAGGAAGGCCATCACCTCCTCCACCGTCCGCGCGATGAGTCGCGGCGGAAGCTCCGGCCGGCCGATCAGGATCACCGGAATCCCCAGGGCCCGCGCGGCGTCGAGCTTCGCCCGCGCGCCCGTGCCGCCGGCATTCTTGGCGATGATGAGGCCGATACGGTGCCGGGCCAGAAGCTCCCGGTCCGCCGGTTCGGTGAAGGGGCCGCGGGCGATCACGACGGTGGTATCGGGCAGCGGCAGCGGCCCCTGCGGCGGATCGACGAGCCTGAGCAGGTAATGGTGCTGCGCTTTTGCCGCGAAGGCATCAAGGTTCTGCCGGCCGATGGCGAGGAACACCCGCGCCGGCCTTTCGGGCAGCGCCGCGACCGCGCCGGCAAGGTCGGCAACGTGGCGCCAGTCGTCACCCGGGCCGCTTGCCCAGGGCGCACGCTCGAAGCCACAGAGGGGCACGGCTGCCTTCGCGCAGGCGACGATCGCGTTGCGGCTCATCCGTGCCGCGAAGGGATGGGTCGCATCGACCACATGGCTGATCCGCTGGTCCGCCAGATAGTGCGCAAGGCCCTCCGGTCCGCCGAAGCCGCCGATCCGCGTCGGCAGCGGCTGCGCCACCGGCGCGTCGGTGCGCCCTGCATAAGAGAAGACGGCGTCGACACCGTCCTGTGCCAGGCGGCGGGCCAGCAGGCTCGCCTCGGTCGTGCCGCCGAGGAGAAGGACGCGCATCTTGGGTGATCCCTGGCTGACGATCATCGGTCTGGGCGAAGATGGACCGGCGGGCCTGTCGGAGGCAAGCCGGACGGCGCTGCTGCGTGCCGACGTAGTGTTCGGGGGCGCGCGCCATCTCGCGCTTGCAGGCGTTGCCGACCGCGGCCGAGACTGGCCTGTGCCGTTCCGGATCGACCCTGTCCTTGCCGAAAGGGGCCGCAAGGTTGTCGTTCTTGCCTCCGGCGACCCGTTCTGGCATGGCGCCGGGGGAAGCCTTGCCGCTCATCTCGACACCGACGAATGGCTGTGTCATCCCGCACCTTCCACCTTTTCGCTCGTCGCAGCGCGGCTGGGCTGGCGGCTGGAGGAGACGCTCTGCCTCGGGCTTCACGCCGCACCGTTCGAACGGCTGGTGCCGGTCCTGGGCCGCGGGGTGCGGGTGATCTGTCTTCTGCGTGATGGCGACGCGCCCGGGGCACTGGCCGGATGGCTGACCGAACGCGGTTTCGGCCCGTCGCGGCTCATCGTGCTCGAGGCGCTGGGAGGTCCGCAAGAACGCGTGCGGACCGCCAGTGCGGAGCGGTTCGGGCTGGCCGGCATAGCCCATCCGGTTGCGGTCGCGATCGAGACGGCGGGGGCTGCCGGCCTGCCGCGGGCGTCTGGCCTGCCCGACGATCTCTTTGCCCACGACGGCCAGATCACCAAGCGGCCGGTCCGCGCGCTGACGCTGTCGGCGCTGGCGCCGCGTCCGGGAGAGGTGCTGTGGGATCTGGGCGCCGGGTCGGGCTCCATCTCGGTCGAATGGTGCCTTGCGGCGGTGGGGGCCCGGGCGCTGGCGGTGGAGGCACGGGCGGACCGCGCGGCGAACATCCGCCGCAACGCCGGAACCTTCGGCCTGTCGCACCGGCTGACGGTGACCGAGGGCGGCTGGCCGGCGGCCGTGCGCGATCTTCCTGCGCCTGATGCCGTCTTCATCGGCGGAGGCGCGGATTCGGCCGGAATCGAGACGATCTGGGGCGCAATGCCGGTGGGCGCACGGCTTGTCGTCAATGCGGTCACGCTCGAATCCGAGGCGCTTCTGGCATCCTGCCACGGCATACGCGGCGGAACGTTGATGCGGTTCGAGATTGCCTCGGCCGAACCCCTTGGGGGCAGGCACGGCTGGCGCCCGGCCCGCCCGGTCGTGCAATGGAGCGTGGTGAAGTGAGGGTGGCGGGTTTCGGATTCAGGTCGGCGGCGACCGTGACCTCGCTGAAGGACGCGCTTCGCCGTGCCGGCGGCGGGGCGGACCGGTTGGCAACCGCGACCGACAAGGCGGCGAGCCCGGTATTCCGCGCCTTTGCCGAAGCGATGCAGCTTCCCGTCCTCGGCGTGGCGCGGGAAGGGCTTGAACTCCAGCCCACGATGACGCAGTCGGCACGCGTCGCGGCAAGGTTCGGGGCGGGATCGCTCGCCGAGGCGGCGGCCCTTGCCGGCGCGGGGCCCGGCGCACGGCTTCTCGGGCCGCGCGTGGTCTCGGGCGACGGGCTGGCAACGGCGGCAATTGCGGAAAGGATGGACGAATGACGGTGCATTTCATCGGCGCGGGGCCCGGCGCGGCCGACCTGCTGACACTCCGGGGGCGCGACCTGATCGCGGCCAGCCCGGTCTGCCTCTATGCCGGCTCGCTCGTGCCCGAGGCGGTGCTGGCGCATTGCCCTCCGGGTGCAAGGATCGTCAATACCGCGCCGCTGTCGCTCGACGAGATCGTCACCGAGATCGCGGCGGCTCATGCTGCCGGCCAGGACGTCGCCCGGCTGCATTCCGGCGACCTTTCGGTCTGGTCGGCGATGGGCGAACAGCTTCGCCGTCTGCGCGCGCTCGGCATTCCCTATGACGTGACGCCGGGCGTTCCCTCCTTTGCAGCGGGCGCGGCGGCGCTCGGCGCGGAGCTAACGTTGCCGGGCGTCGTCCAGTCGGTTGTCCTGACCCGCACCTCGGGGCGCGCGACCGCCATGCCCCCCGGCGAGACGCTGGAGAACTTCGCCCGGACCGGCGCGGTGCTGGCGATCCACCTCTCGGTCCATGTCCTCGACAGGGTCGTCGCCGAGCTTGCGCCGCATTATGGGGAGGACTGTCCGGTTGCCGTGATCTGGCGCGCCTCCTGGCCCGACGAGCGCGTCGTCCGGACGACGCTCGGCACCCTTCAGACCGCCGTCGGGGCGGAGATGGAGCGCACCGCGCTGATCTTCGTCGGCCGCTCCATCGGCGCCGAGGAATTCGGCGAAAGCAGGCTCTATGCTGGCGACTATGACCGCCGCTACCGTCCCGTCGGCACCCATCCGAGGTTCCCCGAAGGCCAATGATCCCGCCCGGCCTGATCATCTCCGCTCCCGCTTCCGGCACCGGCAAGACGACCGTCATGCTGGGCCTGCTCGCCGCCTTTCGCGCGGCGGGCCTTGTCGTGCAGCCGTTCAAGAGCGGGCCGGACTACATCGACCCCGCTTTTCACCGTGCCGCCTCGGGCCGAGCCTCGCTCAACCTCGACAGTTGGGCGATGGGCGGGGCAGAAATCGCCGGCCACATCGCGGCGGCGGCGGCGGCGGATCTGGTGCTGGCGGAAGGGTCGATGGGCCTTTTCGACGGAGTGGCGCGCCCGGGTGAGACCGGCACCGGCGCCTCGGCCGACCTTGCCGCACTGACCGGCTGGCCGGTGCTCCTCGTCCTCGATGTCTCGGGGCAGGCGCAGTCCGCGGCGGCAGTGGCGCGCGGCTTTGCCACGATGCGGCCCGGGGTAACGCTCGCCGGCGTGGTGCTGAACCGCGTCGCGTCGCCCCGGCACGAAGCGCTGGTGCGGGCGGGCATGGAGGCTGCGGGCATCACCGTCTTCGGCGCCCTGCCGCGCAACCCCGCAATCTCTGTGCCCGAGCGCCACCTGGGCCTTCTCCAGGCCGAGGAGACACCCGAACTCGATGCGATCGTCGCCGAGGCAGGGGCGTTCGTTGCCGCCAGTCTCGATCTCCAGGCGCTGCGCGCAGCCGCCGGCGCGACCCGTCTTGCGGCGCAGGCTCCCCGCCGCGTGACCCCGCCGGGGCAACGGATCGCGCTGGCCCGCGATGCGGCATTCTCCTTTGTCTATCCGCACCTCGTCGACGGCTGGCGGCGTGCGGGCGCCGAAATCCTTCCCTTCTCGCCGCTTGCCGACGAGGCGCCGGACATGGATGCCGACTGCTGCTGGCTGGCCGGCGGCTATCCGGAACTGCATGGCCCCGCTCTCGCCTCGGCCGGAAGGTTCCGGCTCGGTCTGAGGCGTTTCGCCGAGACGCGGCCGGTTCATGGCGAATGCGGCGGCTACATGGCAATGGGCGCGGCGATCGTCGACCGCGACGGGCACCGGCACGAGATGGCCGGGCTCCTCGGTCTCGTTACCTCGTTCGAGAAGCGCCGGATGCACCTGGGCTACCGGCTGGCGGAGCTCGCCGCCCGGATTCCCGGCCACGGGCCCGGTGCCCGCCTGCGCGGCCACGAGTTTCACTACTCGACGATCCTTGATCAGCCCGATATGCCGCTTGCGCACGTCGTGGATGCAACCGGCGAGGCGGTGCCCGAGACCGGATCGCGCCGGGGCTACGCCACCGGCACCTTCTTTCATCTGATCGCGGAGGCGACATGACCGGCTTTGTCAGCTTCGTATCCTCCGGCCCCGGCGATCCCGAGCTTCTGACGCTGCGCGCCGTCGAACGGCTGAAGACGGCGGACGTGGTCCTTTTCGACGATCTTTCGTCAGGCCCCATCCTCGCCCATGCCCGGCCGGGGGCCGATCTCGTCGGTGTGGGAAAGCGTGCCGGTCGGCCCTCGGCGAAACAGGACCATGTCAACCGCCTGCTGGTGGACTACGCCGCCACCGCCGCAAGGGTGGTGCGGCTGAAGTCCGGCGACTGCGGCCTTTTCGGCCGGCTGGAGGAAGAGATCACCGCCTGCCGCGCGGCCGGCATCGGCTACGAGATCGTGCCCGGCGTGACCTCGGCGATGGCGGCGGCGGCGGCGGCCGGAATCCCGTTGACCCGTCGACTGACGGCGCGGCGGGTCCAGTTCGTCACCGGCCACGACGCGACCGGCGCCCTGCCCGAAGACCTGAACCTCGGCGCGCTTGCCGACCCGACGGCGACGACGGTCATTTTCATGGGCAAGCGCACCTTCGCCGAACTTTCCCGCCGGTTGCGGGATGCGGGCCTGCCTCCGGAGACGCCAGCGCTTCTGGCCGAAAGCGTCTCTACCCCGGCACAAAAGCTGGTCCGCGGCACGCTCGGCTCGATGCAGTCGCTGATCGAGTCGGAGGCCGGCGACGGGCCGGCGCTGATCCTCGTCGGCCCACTGGCGGAAGGTTGACGGGAATGGAAACCGTCGTCACGGTCTGCCGATCCTGCCCGGCCGGAGGCGCAGGCTTCGCATCGGCGATTCGCACGGCGATCGAGGCGGCTGGCCTTTCCGTTCGGGTCGGCGAGGTTGACTGCATGTCGGGCTGCACACGCCCTTCGACCGTTGCCGTGCGCGCGCCGGGCAAGACCGCGTATCTCTTCGGTGACGCCGGCGCCGCGGATGTGGCGGATCTGATCGTGTTCCTGAAGCTCTACGAAGCGGCCCCGGACGGCAACCTCGCCGATGCCCGCCCGATCGGGGCGCTGCGCGAAAAGGCACTGGCGCGGATTCCCGGCTGACCGGTCGCTCCCGGGCGTGTTTGCGCCGCATTCCGCCTTGACCCGGCCGGCCGATTGCCCGAAGGTTGCGGCGTATGGTGTCCGGCAGGCGCAAAGCGCCCGGACTGAAACGGGAATGGGGTAGGGTGGACCAAAGGCGGCACCCGAAGCCTCAACCGCCCCCGCGACTGTAAGCGGCGAGCGGCTTTCCAGATGCCACTGGGGCACCGGCCCCGGGAAGGCGGAAAAGCCGCTGAGACCCGCGAGTCAGGAGACCGGCCATGCGAGCAAGGCAACGCGAACGCCGTCGGGTGTGACGGCAGGGAGAAGAACATGACCGCGATCACCAAATCCGCCGCCAAGACCGGTTCGGCCGCCCTTTCGATCGTCTTCGTGGCGCTGATCGGCGCCACCGTCCTCTTCGTGGCGGGCCACGCCCAGTCGGCGACGCTGCACGACGCCGCGCACGACATGCGCCACGCGACCGGCTTTCCCTGCCACTGAGCGGGCAGGCGGTCTGACCTCATGATCAAACGCATGCTGGCCGGCGGCGTCATCGCCGGCTTTGCAGCGGGGCTGCTTGCGGCCCTGCTGCATTTCGCGTTCGTCCAGGAGCTGATCCTTCTGGGCGAGCAATATGAATCGGGCGCGCTGGTGCATTTCGAAGCATCCGGGACCGCTCCGGCGACGACAGGGCACGACCATGCGGCCGGCGAAGCCGCTGGAGCGCATGACCATGCCGCCGCCGATGCCGGTGCGGAAAGCGCCTTCCAGCGCAATGCGCTGACGGTGCTGTTCACGACGCTGATCTATGCGTCCTACGGCATCCTGCTCGTGGCGGGGTTCGCCATCGCCGAACAGTTCGGCCGGACGGTCTCGCCGGGCGAAGGTGTGCTCTGGGGCCTTGCCGGTTTCGCCGCCTTTCAGCTTGCCCCGGCGATGGGTCTTGCGCCGGAACTGCCGGGGGCGATCGCCGCTGATCTTGGTGCACGGCAGATGTGGTGGCTTGGCACCGTTGTCGCCACTGGCGGAGGGCTCGCGCTTCTCGGCTACGGGCGCACGGCCCTGATCTCGGCGCTGGGCGGCGCGCTTCTGGCCGCGCCGCATGTCATCGGCGCGCCGCACCTGGACCAGTTCTACGGCGTCGCCCCGCCGGAGCTTGCGGCTGAGTTCGCGGCGCGTGTCCTCGGGGTCGGCTTCGTGGCCTGGGCCACGCTCGGCTGGCTGGCCGGACGGCTCTGGTCGAAGACCCCCGCATGAACGAATTGCCGCGGGCGCCAGGCTGGCGGCCCCGGTGCACACAACCATCCTTCAAGGAGACTACCATGCATATCGAACCGGGTATCGTTGATGGCGCGAAGATCATGCTGGGCTATGCGACCGCAGCCGCCGCAGGTGCCGTCACCCTCAGGGAATGCGTCAAGACCGCCGCCGCAACAGGCCTTGCGCCCTTCGCCGGCCGGACAGCCGTGACCACCGGGCTGGTCTTCACCTTCTTCCAGATCCTGCCGCACTTCCCCGTCGGCGTGTCCGAGGTGCATTTCATCCTCGGCTCGACGCTCTTCCTGCTGTTCGGGGCAGCGCCCGCGGCGCTGGGTCTTGCGCTCGGCCTGCTGGTCCAGGGCCTGTTCTTCGCGCCCTTCGACCTGCCGCAATACGGCATGAACGTCACCACGCTTCTGGTCCCGCTCTTCGCGCTCCGGATGCTGGCGCAGCGGATCATCGCGCCCGACACCGCCTATGTCGATCTGCGCTACGCCCACGCGCTGGCGCTTTCGACCACCTATCAGGCCGGGGTCGTCGCCTGGGTCGGCTTCTGGGCCTTCTACGGCCAGGGCTTCGGCGCCGCCAACATCGCTGCGGTCGCCAGCTTCGGCGCGGCCTACATGATGGTCGTGCTGATCGAGCCGCTGGCCGACCTTGCCGTGCTTGCCGCCGCGAAGTCGCTGCGCGACCTGACCGGCGGCCGGCTGTTCGAGCATCGCCTGCACCGGGCCGCCTGAACCATCCGCCAGACATCCGGCGCGGCCGCGCTTGCGGGCCGCGCCGTTTTGTTGAACAAGCACCCCATGATCGAACTTCACCTCATCGGCATTGGCACCGGCAACCCCGACCACCTGACGCTTCAGGCGATCAAGGCGCTGAACGCCTCCGATCTTGTGCTGATCCCGCGCAAGGGCGAAACCAAGGCCGATCTGGCCGAGTTGCGCCGGTCGATCTGCGCAGAGGTGCTGACGAACACGGCGGTGCGGATCGCCGAGTTCGACCTGCCGGTGCGCGATGCGGCCAACCCCAGCTACCGCGCCGGCGTCGACGACTGGCACGACGCGATTGCTGCGGTCTGGAAAGACACTGTTCTTGCCGAACTCGGGCCCGACGGCCGGGTAGCGCTCCTTGTCTGGGGCGACCCGTCGCTCTATGATAGCACGCTGCGCATCGCCGGCCGCGTGGGGCAGAGCCTGCCGCTGACGGTGCGGGTGGTGCCGGGGATCACCTCGCTTCAGGCCCTGACCGCCTCCCATGCGATTCCGCTGAACGACGTCGGTGATCCCTTCATCGTCACCACGGGCCGGCAACTGCGCGACCACGGCTGGCCCGCCGGGGTGCGCACCGTCGCGGTCATGCTCGACGGCGAATGCTCGTTCCGGGCAATCCCGCCCGAGCGCGTGACGATCTGGTGGGGCGCCTATGTCGGCATGGAGAACGAACTGATCCTCTCCGGCCCATTGTCCGAAACCGCGGCCCGCATCGTCGCCGCGCGCGCCGCTGCGCGCGACCGTCACGGCTGGATCATGGACATCTACATCCTGCGCCGCGCCTGACGCGCGTCGTTCAGGCCACCCGGATCGTGTCGCCCGGTTGCAGGACCGGCGTCAGTTCCACCCGCTCGCCGCCGATCAGCCCGGTTTCGCTGTGCCCGGCGATGATCGCCGCCGCCCGCCGCCCGATTTCCCGGCGGCAGGCGTCCATCGTGGCGAGCCGCCGCGGCAATCCGTCCAGAAGGTCGACGCCGTTGAACCCGGCAAGGCCCAGCCTTTCGGGCACCCCGATCCCCTTGTCGAGGCAGTAGAGAAGCCCGCCGGCGCCGATCATGTCATTGGAGTAATAGAGAAAATCGAGGTCCGGCGTCCGCTTCAGGATCGCCTCTGTCATCTCCCGCCCCTTCAGGAGCGCCGATCCGCCCGAATAGAACTCGCGGTCCGCAAGCTCCAGCCCGGCCTCTGCCAGCCCCGCCTCGAACCCCTCCATCCGCTTCCGCGCCCGGTGGTCGTGCGGCATCTTGGTGCCGAGAAAGCCGATCCGCCGGTAGCCCGCCCGGACGATCGCCCGCGCCATCTCCAGCCCCGCCCGCCGGTGCGAGATGCCGACGACGGAATCGATCGCCTCGCCATCCACGTCCATGATCTCGACGATGGGGATGCCGGCGTTCTGGAGCATGGCGCGTGCCGCATCGCTGTGCTCGAGCCCGGCGATGATCACGCCGGAGGGCCGCCACGACAGCATTTCGTAAAGCACCGCCTCCTCGCGCTCGGCCGAATAGTTCGTCACGCCGAAGACCGGCTGGAGGCCGCTGTCCTCCAGTTCCTCGGAAATGCCGCTCAGCACCTCGGGAAAGACGAGGTTCGAGAGCGAGGGCACGATCACGGCCACGAGGTTGACCCGCTGCGAGGCGAGCGCCCCGGCGATCTTGTTGGGCACGTAGCCGAGCCTGCGCGCCGCCTCCAGCACCCGCTCGCGGGTCGATTCCGAGACGTCGCCGCGGTTGCGCAAGACCCGGCTCACCGTCATCTCGGAGACGCCCGAAGCCTCGGAGACATCCCTGAGCGTGAGTGTCCGGCGCGATCCGACCTGCCCGTTCATGCCCGAAATCCCTCCCGCGGCGCAATATGCGTAACGATTAGCGCCAAACCCCGGCTTGTCCAAGCCCGGATGCGGTCGCATGGTTTAGCGATAACGGCGCCTGGGGCGGTGCGCCCGCCTCACGCCTCGGCGCCGCCTTCGGCGATGGCGGAAAGCTGAGCCGGGTCGAGGACGATGACGGTATTGGCATCGTCGAGCGCCAGAGCCCGCCGCCCGCGCAGTTCGGTGAACGAACGGCTGACGGTTTCCGGTGTCAGCCCCAGGTAGTCGGCGATATCGGTGCGGTTCATCGGCATCCGGATCGCGCGGCATTTCCCCAGCGGTTCGGAAAGGCGGTCAAGAAGCAGCACGAGGAATGCGGCGGTCTTCTCAAGCGCCAGCCTGCGTCCCAGAAGCAGGAAATGATCCTGCAAGGCGCGGATCTCCTGCAACGCCGCGTCCATCAGGAACCGCTGCATCTCCGGGTTCCGGTCGGAACCGGTCGGGTGTGGGCAGCGGTGCGCCACAACGTCGCAGGCGGTGATCGCCTCGCACTCTGTCGTATGGCGGTCATCGTCGGGAAGGCCGACGAGATCGCCCGGAAAGCCGAACGAGATCACCTGCCGCCGGCCGTCCTGCTGCATTCGCGTCAGGCGCACGACGCCGGAAACGATCCTGTAGACATATTCGGCATGGTCGCCTTCGTGAAACAAGGGTTGGCCCTGCCGGATGCGCCGCCGGATCGGCTCCGGGCCGAACCGGCGATCGGCCGGACGAAGCCGGATCGCGGCCTCTGACGGTTCCACCGGCTTGAGATAGGCTGCATGCATGTCGACCCCCACGGTTGCTCAATCGCAGCCTTCCGCGGTAATGTCGCAGGCGTATCATCGTCTCTGTATCAATTTGTAACCAGCCGCCGCCCGAAGGGCGCGCGTGGTGTTCCTGGCGCCCCGCTGCCCATCCGGATGGCTCGGTCGGGGCAGGCATTCGGGGATCGGGAATGGCCGAAACGACGATATTGGTTGTCGACGACGATCCTGCCGTGCGGACGCTCATCCGCCGCTGTCTGGAGGGCGACGGATACCATGTCGAAGAGGCGCCCGCTGGGGCCGAGGCGCTGGACCTGCTGCGGCGGGGCGGCATCGGCCTGATCACGCTTGATCTCAATCTGGCCGGTGAAAGCGGCATCGATCTCGCCAGGACCATCCGCCGGGATTCCTGCGTGCCGATCATCATGGTGACCGGACGTGGCGACGTGATCGATCGCGTGGTCGGGCTCGAGGTCGGTGCCGACGATTACATCGCCAAGCCCTTCCACATCCGCGAGATGCTGGCACGCGTCCGTTCCGTCCTGCGCCGGTCGACGGCGGATGCCGGCGGCGGGGCGGCGGTCTGCGGACCTGCGGCGTCGGCGGCGGGGCCGGTGACGGAGTTTCGCTTCGCCGGCTTCCTCGCAAGGACCGGGATGATGGAACTGCTCGACCCCGCCGGTGCGGCCATCGACCTGACATCCGGGGACTTCCGGCTTCTCCAGGTCTTCCTGGAACACCCGCGCCGGGTGCTTTCGCGCGAACAGATCATGGATCTCGTCAACGGCCAGACGTGGTCGCCGCTCGACCGGACGATCGACAACCAGGTGGCGCGGCTGCGCAAGAAGATCGAGGCGGTTCCGGGCGATCCGAAGCTGATCAAGACCGTTCGGGGGGTAGGCTACATCTTCACGCCCGAGGTGACGCGGACTGTCCTATCCCCGCTGGCGTGATACCAGCAACCTCAACCGCATGGCCAGATCGTTCTGCCGGTAGGGCTTGTGGAGAATGGAGAACTCGGCCGCGGCGGTGGAACCGATCCCGCCGGCAAAACCGGAGGTGAGCAGGATCGACACCTGCGGATAGTCGGCCTTGACCTTTCGCGCCAGATCGTGACCGTTCATCGCGCCGGGCATGACGATATCGGCGAACAGGACATCGACACCCGGTTCGGTGCCGAGGATGGCGAGCGCCTCTGCGGCATTGCCCGCCGCCAGCGTCCGATAGCCGAGGGCCTCGATGCGCGAGACAGAGAGCCTGCGCACCGCATGGTCGTCCTCGACGACGAGCACCCGCACCTCGCCGGACGGCGCCCGCGCGGGCGTCTTGCCTTGAGCGGCGTCGACCTCGGCCTTTGCCTCGAGAACGGCCGCCGCCGGGAAATAGAGGCTGACGGTCGTGCCGATGCCCGGCTCGCTGTAAAGCGTCGCATGGCCCCCGGATTGCCGGGTGAAGCCATAGACCATCGACAGGCCGAGCCCGGTGCCCTTGCCCGTCGGCTTGGTCGTGAAAAAGGGTTCGAACGCGCGCCTTCGCACCTCTTTGCCCATCCCGATGCCGGTGTCGGTGACGGAAATGCGGACATACCGGCCTTCGCCGACGCTCACATCCCGGGCGAGATAGGAATCATCGATCGAGACATTGGCGAGCGTGACCGTGATCTCGCCTCCTTCCGGCATGGCATCCTGCGCGTTGAGCGCGAGATTGATGAGGGCGGTCTGGAACTGCGTCGGATCGAGCCGCACCTGCCAGATATCCCCGTCGACGTTCAGCCGCAGCTCGATGCCCGGCCCGAGCGTCCGCCGCAGGAGCGAAAGCGCCGCCTCGACCGAGGTGACCGGATCGACAAGGCGCGGGGCCAGCACGCTCCGCCGCGCGAGGGCGAGCAGTTTGGCGGTCAGGTCGGCGCCCAGCTCCGCGGCGTCGAGCGCATCGCGGACCAGCCCGTGGCGGCTGTCGCCCTTCAGGGACTGTTCCAGCAGTTCCAGATTGCCGGTGATCACCGTCAGGAGGTTGTTGAAATCATGCGCGACGCCGCCGGTCAGCTCCCCCAGCGCCTCCAGCCGATGGGCCTGTTCGAGCGTGCGTTCGGCCTCCAGCCGCCGCGAGAGGTCATGCAGGACCGCCACGAAGAAATCCTTTGCGTCGATCCGCGCATGACCGACCGACAGGTGGACCAGAAACAGGCTGCCGTCGGCGCGCAGACCCTCCACATCGCGGCCGATTCCGATGACCCGGGCCTCGCCGGTGCGCAGGTAGCGCGCAATTGCCTCGCTGTGGCGCGGCCGTTCGCTTTCCGGCATCAGACGGTTGACCGGATGGCCCACCAGATCCGCGGCGTCGTAGCCGAAGAGCCGCCCCGCGGCCGCGTTTGCACGGACGATGACACCTGCGGCGTCGCTGACGATGATCGCGTGAACCGCGGCTTCGAGAATCGCGCCGAGCAGCCGTTCGCTCGAGTCCTTGCCGCTCATCCCCGCACCGCCCGATCTTTCGCCCGCCCGCAATCTTGCCGCCGCAGGTGCCGGCGTCAACGTCGCCGCGCAGGCGGCGTCGGCATGCGCGAAAACGCCCGGGGATTTGCGCCGATTTCCTGCAAGACGGCGAGATAGGACAGAAGATCGGAAAGGGTGATGACGCCAAGAAGGCGGTGGTCTTCGGCGACCAGGAACTTGCGCCGCCCGGTTTCGGCGATCCGTCGTAGCAGCGCGTCCGCCGGAAGGTCGGGCGACACGGTGTTCGTCGCGTCGCCGGCGATGAAGATATCGTTCACATGGGTGCTGTCCCAGTTCTCCCGGTCGATCCGCCGGATCAGCGCGGTGTCGACATAGCCGAGCAGGTGCTCGCCTTCGGCGACGGGGACGAAACTCCGGGCATTGGGCAGCATCAGCCTGTCGACGACATCGGCAAGGCTGTCCTCCGGGCTGGCCGCGATGACGGTGCGCGTCATCATCGCCTCCACCGTCCGCCCGCCGAGGGCGGTGTTGATGACGAGCTGCCGGAAGGTGCCGCGGGCGGCCGACAGAAGGAACATTCCGATCAGCACCTGCCAGAGCCCGCTCGCCGTGTTGCCCGAGAAGAGACCGACAAGCCCGAGTGTCATCATCGCATAGGCCAGGATCTCGGACACCGTGCTGGCACTGCGGGTAGCACCGAGCATGTCGCCCGACCGTTGCCAGAGCGCGGCCCTGAGGATGCGCCCGCCGTCAAGCGGAAAGGCGGGGAGAAGGTTGAAGACCGCAAGGACGAGGTTGATGAGCGCGAGATATTCCAGAACCGCCTGGCCTGCCGCCGACAGATCGGCTTCTTGCAGCATCGCAGTGGCCAGCCAGCAGAGACCGGCCAGCACCAGGCTCATCACCGGCCCGGCGATCGCGATCCAGAATTCCGACCGGGCGTTCGCCGGCTCCTCGTCAAGCTCGGCGACGCCCCCGAAGACGAAAAGCGTGATGCCGCCGATCCTCAGGCCGAAGTGCCGCGCGACCAGCGAGTGCGCAAGCTCGTGCAGGATGAGGCCGGCGAAGAACGCAAAGGCCGCGACGACCCCGAGCGCGAAGTAGTCGCCTTGGCCAAGGCCCGGCACGCGCTCGGGGAAGTAGCCGCTCGACAGCGTCCACACCACGAGCATCGCGATCAGCAGCCAACTGGGATCAACCTTGATCTGGAAGCCGAGGATATCGACGATTCGGACAGCCCTTGAAAACATGGACCCGGCCTCCGCCCCCGGTATGCGCAATGTTGCGCGATCATAGCCGCAGGCGCGGCCTCGGGACTGACGCCGATCAAGGTTTGCCCGGCCGTTCGGGCGCAGGCTCGCGGGCGGGGAAAGCGGGAGGAGCGCATGGACCGGTTCCGGGATCGGATCGAGGCAGGGCAGGTGCTTGGCGACCTCGTCGCCGCACGCAACTACGATCGCCCCGTCGTTCTCGCGCTGCCGCGCGGGGGTGTGCCGGTCGCCGCCGAAATCGCGCGGAGGATCTGCGCGCCGCTGGACCTCGTCATGGTGCGCAAGATCGGCGTTCCGGGGCAGCCCGAACTCGCGGCCGGGGCCGTCGTCGACGGCGATCGACCCGAGATCGTCGTCAACGAGAGCGTCGCCCGTCATGTGGGCCTGACGCACGGGGACATCGAGCGTCTGTCGAAACCGGAACTCGAAACCATCGCGAAGCGCCGCGCCAGCTACCTCAAGGGGCGCAGTCCCGTCGATCTGGGCGGGCGCACCGTCATCGTCGTCGATGACGGCATCGCGACGGGTGCGACGATGCGCGCCGCCCTGCGCGCCGTCCGGCGGCAGAAGCCTGCGCGGGTGGTCCTTGCGGTGCCCTGCGCCGCCGCCGATTCGCTCACGCTGTTGCGTGGCGAGGTGGACGAGGTGATCTGCCCCGTCGTTCCTGCCTGGTTCGCTGCGGTCGGCGCGTTTTACGACCGTTTCGACCAGACGTCCGACGACGAGGTCATCCATCTCATGGCCGAGACGCCCCCCGATGCGCCGGAATGACCGCCGCGCTTGCCAAACGGGGGGCACCTCTCTATCCAGACCCTGCGCCGGCAGACGATGCCGCGACGGCCCCGTAGCTCAGGGGATAGAGCGACCGCCTCCTAAGCGGTAGGTCACAGGTTCGAATCCTGTCGGGGCCGCCAGCGCATCCTGTCCGGACCGGTGCCGACGCACGAACGCCCTGCGGCCCCGGGGCAGAGGCGGACGCGCTCCGTTCTGCTATCCTTGGCGGGATCGGCAGGGAGGCGACGATGCGCAGGCTTCAGGTTCAGGGCATTCATCACATCACGCTGCTCGGGGCCGACCGGCAGACCTCGATCGACTTCTGGGAAGGCACGCTCGGGATGCCGTTCGTGTTCGAGCAGCCGAACCTCGACAACCCCGGCGAGGGGCACCTTTACTTCGACCCCGGCGACGGAAGGCTCATCACCGTCTTCACCAGCGAAGACCGCGCGGGTTCGACCCACCCGAAGCGTCCCGCCCCGGGCGAGGTGCATCACCTCGCCTTCGCGGTATCACATGCCGTCTTCGCGCAGGCCGTGCAACGCCTCGACGAACGTGGCATCGCCCATTCCGGGGTCAAGGATCGCGGTTTCATGGACTCGATCTATTTCCGAGACCCCCTGGGCCTCCTGATCGAACTCGCCGCCTACCGGTTCGGGCCGCCCTTCGGCCATTCCCACGCCGACGTGCTGCACGAGGCGCACCTGATCCGGGTGGCGCGGGGTGATCGTGCGATCGGTGAAGCCCATTTGGCCGATGCCATCGAGCGGCTGATCGCCCGGAGACAGGGGTCTCTGTCGCAGGATCGAGGGCCGAAAGACCCCTATGGCATGCCGCAAAGTTGATCGGGGCGCGTCTGGCGTCCCACCCCCTTCGCGGGGGGCCTGCTTGTCCTGCCTTGCGCGAGCGGGCCGTCAGGGGTGCACGGCGCGTGTGACCGGATCATCGGCCGGCCCGACACCCCGGGCGGCGGATGGCCCGGGCGGACCTTGCGGATGGCTTCATGAACAACCGTTCCGACAGTCACGACCGGCCGGCTGCCTGTCCGAAGGAGGCGCGGAAGGCCAGGGGGCGGGGCTTTCCCGCGGCTGCAAGGCTCTCTGACCTCGGCCGGGCGATGGTGCGCCGGGTCGAAGACGGCGATCCGATCCCGGCGTCGCGACCCTCTGGAACCTGACGCAGGCGTTGCAGGTCGATTTCGCGGGCCCCCCCGTGTCATCCGGGAGAGACCCGCGCGCCACCCGGCCGCGATCCTGCCCGTCAGGTCCAGTCCAGGACGACTTTCCCGCTCCTGCCCGAGCGCATGATCTCGAAGCCTTCGACGTAGCGGTCGACCGGAAAACGGTGGGTGATGACGCCGCGGATGTCCAGGCCGTTCTCGAGCATCGCGATCATCTTGTACCATGTCTCGAAGATCTCGCGCCCGTAGACGCCCTTGATGGTGATGGCCTTGAAGACGATCCGGCTCCAGTCCACCGGCGACTTGCCGGGCGGGATGCCCAGCATCGCGATGCGCCCGCCCATCACCATGTTCTCGACCATCTGGTCGAGTGCCGCCTGACTGCCCGACATCTCCATTCCGACGTCGAAGCCCTGCTTCATCCTCAGCGCGCCCTCGACTTCCCGCAGGTTCTGGCGCTGGACGTTCACCGGCACCACATCTGCGACCCGTGCGGCAAGATCCAGCCGGTCCTGGTTGATGTCGGTGATCACCACATGGCGTGCGCCGACATGGCGGGCCACCGCCGCGGCCATGATCCCGATCGGGCCGGCCCCGGTGATCAGCACGTCCTCGCCCACCAGATCGAACGAAAGCGCGGTGTGCACGGCGTTGCCCAGCGGATCGAGGATGGCGCCGATTTCGTCATCGATCTCGTCGGGCAGCGGCACCACGTTGAAGGCCGGCAGGCAGAGATATTCGGCGAAGGCGCCCTGTTCGTTCACGCCGATGCCCCGCGTCGCGGGATCGAGGTGGAACTTGCCGGCGCGGCTCTGGCGCGACTGGGTGCCGATCAGGTGGCCCTCACCCGAACAGCGCTGTCCGAGCGCAAGGTCGCGCACGTTGCGCCCCAGCTCGACGATCTCGCCGGCGAACTCATGCCCGGTGACGAGCCCGAGCGGCACGGTGCGCGCGGCCCATTCGTCCCAGTTCCAGATGTGGATGTCGGTTCCGCAGATGCCGGTCTTGCGGATGCGGATCAGCACATCGTCAGGTCCGATCTCTGGGACCGGCCGCCGCTCCATCCACAATCCGGTCTCGGGCTTGGTCTTGGCCAGCGCCTTCATGTCGTTGCGCATCATATCACCCCCGCGGCCCGGCCGGCGGCGCGGAACGCCTCGAGCCCGAAATCCAGATCCTCCCGCGTCAGGCGGGCGTTCATCTGCGTCCGTATCCGGGCCCGCCCCTCGGGCACAACCGGAAAGAAGAAGCCCGAGACGAAGACGCCGCGGCGATAGAGCTCGGCCGCCATCGCCTGCGCAAGCCGCGCCTCCCCCGTCATCACCGGGACGATCGGATGCTCTCCGGGCAAGAGGTCGAAACCGGCGTCCTGAAGCCCGGCCCGCCAGTAGGCGGCATTGCCGAACAGGCGCTCGCGCAGGTCGTCGGCCGCCTCGACGATGTCGATCGCCGCCAGCCCCGCCGCGACGATGGCCGGCGGCAGCGCATTCGAGAAAAGATAGGGCCGCGCCCGCTGGCGCAGGAGGTCGATCACCGGCTGCGGCCCGGCGACATAGCCGCCGAGCGCACCGCCCAGCGCCTTGCCCAGCGTGCCGGTCAGGATGTCGACGCGGACGCCGTGGTGGGCCGGCGTGCCGCACCCCCGGGGCCCCATGAAGCCGGTGGCATGGCAGTCGTCCACCATCGTCAGCGCACCGTATTTCGCGGCCAGCGCGGTGATCTCGGGCAGCCGTGCAAGGTAGCCGTCCATCGAGAAGACGCCATCGGTGGCGATCAGGACGAACCGGGCACCATCGCCGCGGGCCGCCTGCAACTGCGCCTCGAGCCCGGCCATGTCCGAGTTGGCATATCGGTAGCGCCGCGCCTTGCAGAGCCGGATTCCGTCGATGATCGAGGCATGGTTCAGCGCATCCGAGACGATGGCGTCCTGCGGCCCGAGAAGGGGCTCGAACAGCCCGCCGTTGGCGTCGAAGCAGGCGGCGAAAAGGATGGAATCGTCCATCCCCAGAAAACCGGCGATCCGCCGCTCCAGCGCGCGGTGCAGGTCCTGGGTGCCGCAGATGAACCGGACCGAGGCCATCCCGAACCCGTGGTCATCGAGCGCACGGTGCGCGGCTGCGATCAGTGCAGGGTCGTCGGCGAGGCCGAGGTAGTTGTTGGCGCAGAGGTTCAGGAGCCTCTCGCCGCCGACCGTGACATGCGTTCCCTGCGGCGACAGGATCAGCCGCTCCCGCTTGTAGAGCCCGGCCGCCTCGATCTCCGCGAGGGTGGCGGTGAGGTGATCCAGGAAATCCGTGGCTGTCATCGGTCGCCCTCCCGCCGTCGGGGGAAGGGTGGCCCGATCGCGCGGTCGCGTCAAGCCGACGGGAATGCCCGTCAGTTCAGCACGACGATGCCGGAATGTTTCGACTTGTGCTCCGGCTCGACATGGATGGTGACGCGCGTGTCGGGGACCACCTTCCGGATCGCCGCCTCGACCCGGTCGCAGATCTCGTGCGCGTCGAACACGGTCATCGTTCCCGGCACGACGAGGTGGAACTCGACGAAGGTCGCGCTGCCCGCGTGGCGGGTGCGCAGGTCGTGCGCCTCCACCGCGCCGCTCGCCTCGGCCGAGATGACATCCCGGATGTGTTCGAGGGTCTTGTCGGGAACCGCTTCGTCCATCAGGCCGCTGAGCGATTCCTTCACGACTTTCGAGCCCGACCAGAGGATGTTGACCGCGACGAAGCCGGCCATGACCGGATCGAGCAGCCACCACCCGGTGGACATCGCCAGAAGCACGCCGAGCGCCACCCCGGCAGAAGTGAAGACGTCGGCCCACAGATGCCTGCCGTCGGCCACGAGAGCGGGGGATCGCAGCTTCCTGCCCCGCTGGACCAGGATAGACGCCCAGACGGCATTGAGGCAGGTCGCCGCACCGTTTACGAGAAGGCCTTCGATCGGCGCATCGAGGACACGCGGCGCGAGGAAACCGTGCCAGGCTTCCCTGAGGATGAAGATGGCCGCGACGATGATCATCACGCCCTCAAGCACGGCGCTGAAGAATTCCGCCTTGTGATGCCCGAACGGGTGGTTGGCGTCGGCCGGCTGCGCGGCGACCCTGATCGCGACAAGCGCCGCAACGGCCGTGGCGAGGTTGACGGTGCTTTCCAGCGCGTCCGAAAGCAGGGCGACGGAGCCGGTCATCCACCATGCCAGCGTCTTGAGAGCGAGGACCGTGCCTCCCACGACAAGGCTGCCGACTGCGGTCTTCATCGTAGCGCTCATCTCGGCGGCCTCCCTTCCGGATGGGCGGCGCGTAAGCGAGTCGTCCCTCAATTGCAACCCTGAGGCCCCTTCCAAGGGCCACGACCGCCTTCGGCGGCGGCGGAGTTTTGCGACGCGGAATCAGCCCGGTTCCAGTCCCGGGCGGTATGGGGCCAGCGCAGGAAGCAGCCCTCGCAGCGCAGCTTCCGCCGCCCTGTAAGAGCTTGTTTTTCAGAGGATCAAGTGGTGAGCCCGACAGGATTCGAACCTGTGACCCACTGATTAAAAGTCAGTTGCTCTACCAACTGAGCTACGGGCCCATCACAGGGCGCCTCTTTATGAACCCCGCCCCTGACGGTCAAGTCTAAAAGCAGGCGCCACTGGCAAAATCCGGGGCGGGGGCGTATATGGCGGCGCATGAGGAATGCGCGCCCCTCCGATGGCGTGCCGTTCATGAAGATGCACGGCGCGGGCAATGACTTCGTGATCATCGATTCACGGGGGCGGGGGGCAGTGGCCACCGCGGCGCTGGCTGCGGCGCTGGGCGACCGGCATTGCGGCGTAGGCTTCGACCAGCTTGCCGAAATCCGCGATGCCGAGGCCGCGGACTATGCGCTCGAGTTCTGGAATGCGGATGGAAGCCGGGCGGGCGCCTGCGGCAACGCCTCACGCTGCGTCGCCGACCACATGATGCACGTGCTGGGGCGCGACGCGGTGACCTTCACCACGAACCGCGGCACGCTGACGGCCCTGCGCCGCCCCGACCGGCTCGTGACCGTCAACATGGGCGCCCCGATCCTCGACTGGCAAGGTGTGCCGCTGGCCGAAGCGGCCGACCTCATGCACCTGCCCCTGCCGGGCGATCCGGCCGCCGTCGGCATGGGCAATCCCCATTGCGTCTTCTTCGTTCCCGACGCCGAGGCGGTGGACCTTGCCCGCGACGGCGCGGCGGTCGAATGCCACCCTCTCTTCCCCGGGGCCACGAACGTGGAATACGCAAGCCTTTCCGGCCCCGACCGTCTCAGGATGCGGGTCTGGGAACGCGGCACGGGGATCACGCTTGCCTGCGGGTCCGGCGCCTGCGCGACCGCGGTCGCGGCGCATCTGCGCGGTCTGACCGGGCGGCAGGTGACGCTTGATCTCGACGGCGGCACGCTGGAGGTCGACTGGCGCGACGATGGCGTCTGGATGGCGGGGCCCACGGCCCATGTGTTCGACGGCGTCCTGACGCCCGCTTTCCTGTCCCGATACGCATGAGCGCGCCGGTCTTCTCCACCCTCGGCTGCCGTCTCAACGCTTACGAGACCGAGGCGATGCGGGAACTGGCGGCCGCGGCCGGGCTCGAAGGCGCGGTCGTCGTGAACACCTGCGCCGTGACCGCCGAAGCGGTGCGCAAGGCCAAGCAGGAGATCCGAAGGCTCCGCCGCGAGAACCCGGAGGCGCCGCTGATCGTCACAGGCTGCGCCGCGCAGGTGGAGCCCGAGACCTTCGCCGCGATGCCGGAGGTGACCCGTGTCGTCGGCAATGCCGAGAAGATGCGCCCTGAGACCTGGGCCGCGCTGAAGGCGCCCGACCTGATCGGCGAGACCCCCCGTGTGCTGGTCGACGACATCCTGTCGGTAAAAGAGACCGCCGGGCACCTCATCGACGGATTCGGCCGGCACAGAGCCTATGTGCAGGTCCAGAACGGCTGCGACCACCGCTGCACCTTCTGCATCATCCCCTTCGGCCGCGGCAATTCCCGCTCGGTGCCCGCGGGCGTCGTCGTCGACCAGATCATGCGGCTGGTGGACCGTGGTTTCCTCGAGGTGGTTCTCACCGGCGTCGACCTGACGAGCTGGGGTGCCGACCTTCCCGGCGCGCCGCGGCTCGGCGATCTGGTGCTGCGCATCCTGCGGCTGGTGCCCGACCTCGCGCGTCTGCGCATCTCGTCGATCGACTCGATCGAGGCCGACGGCAGCCTGATGCAGGCCATCGCCACCGAGCCGCGGCTGATGCCGCACCTGCACCTCAGCCTCCAGCATGGCGACGACCTGATCCTGAAGCGGATGAAGCGGCGGCACCTGCGCGACGACGCGATCCGCTTCTGCGAAGAGGCGCGCAGGCTCCGCCCCGACCTCGTCTTCGGCGCCGACATCATCGCGGGCTTCCCGACCGAAAGCGACGCGATGTTCGCCAACTCGCTTCGTCTCGTGCAGGATTGCGGCCTGACGTTCCTGCATGTCTTTCCCTTCAGCCCGCGCAAGGGCACGCCGGCGGCGCGGATGCCGCAGGTCGACGGGCGGCTCGTGCGCGAGCGCGCGGCGCGGCTGAGGGCGGAAGGCGAGGCGGTGCTGACGCGGCATCTTTCGGCGCAGCAGGGGGTCGTGCACCGGATCCTGACAGAGGGGCTGCGGATCGGCCGGACCGAGCAGTTCACCGAGGTGGCCTTTGCGGCCGACCAGCCCGAGGGGCGGATCGTCACCGCCCCGATCATCGGCCAAGACGGCCGGGCCCTGCGCGCCTGAGCCTTTCGGACCGCGCCCCGTCAGCCGACCCTGCGGCGGGCGAGCATTCCGCTTTCCGGGCCGAAGCGGGCTCGTACGATCTGAAGCAGGCGCCGGTGCGCCGACCGGTGACGGTTGCGCACATTCACTCCGGCGAAGATGGGCTGGGGGATCGGCGGCGCGTCCGCCACAAGGCGGCAGAGGCCGTCGCGCACCAGCTCCTCGGCCGATCCGCGCAACACATAGGCCGTTCCGCCAATCGAACGGAGGAGTGCGACCATCGCCGTGTTCTGCCCGATCGAGAGACTCGCGGTGGACAGGTGCGGATGCAGCGTCGCGTGCAGCGCGGGCATCGCATAGGAATAATGCGGCATGATATAGGTCTCGGGCCGCACATCGGCGAGCCGGTCGGCCTGGGTCGAGACCATGATGTAGGTTATCTCCCCGATCGTTTCGAAATGCACGTCCGGGTGGTAACGCGGGCTGAACAGGATCGCGAAATCCTCTGCCCCGGTCATCAGGTCCGAACACATCTGCGCGGAATAGTCTGCCTCGAACAGGAAGGCGGTGTCCGGGAGCGCCGCGCGGAAATCGCCGATCAGCTCGCTGAAATGGATCATGACGAGATCGCTCTGGATCCCGATTCGCATCGTCAGGACGCCGCCGGAATCGCCCACCGCGTGGCGCGCCTCCGTCCAGGCATGTAGAAGCGCACGGGCATGAGGGGCGAAGCGCAGGCCTTCGGTCGTCAGTTCTGTCCCGGCGCGCGAACGCGTGAAAAGTCGGTGGCCGAGGTTCCTTTCAAGCGCGCGGATGCGGCCCGACACAGTCGACTGTGTCACCGCCAGCCGTTCGGCCGTCCGGTTGAAGCTGTGCGTCTCGCACAGGTCGAGAAAGGTCTGGATCAACTCGATCTGCATGGGCATCCTGATCGAAATATCCGATCAATAATGCAGCCTTTGGCGAATTGAAAGCCGGGCACCTTGCGCCGATACTCCGCGCGACGGGAACGAGGGGGTTGGCATGGCGGGTTTTCCGACGACGGCGCGGGTGGTGATCATCGGCGGGGGCGCCGTGGGCGTTTCGGCACTGTATCACCTCGCCCGGGCAGGCTGGACCGACTGCGTCCTCCTGGAGAAGAACGAACTGACCGCCGGCTCCACCTGGCACGCGGCGGGCAACGTGCCCACCTTCTCGACCTCGTGGTCGCTGATGAACATGCAGCGCTATTCGACCGAGCTTTACCGCGGGCTCGGGCAGGCGGTCGACTATCCGATGAACTACCATGTCACCGGCTCGGTCCGGCTGGCGCATTCGAAGGAGCGGATGCAGGAGTTTGCCCGCGCCAGGGGCATGGGCCGCTATCAGGGGATGGAGATCGACGTTCTCGGCGTCGACGAGATCCGCGGCAAGTATCCGTTCCTCGAGACGCACGGCCTCAAGGGCGCGCTCTACGATCCCGCCGACGGCGACATCGACCCGGCGCAGCTCACCCAGGCGCTGGCCAAGGGTGCGCGCGACCTCGGCGCGACGATCCTGCGCTTCACCCCCGCGACGGGGGTGAGCCGGGAGGGCGGCGAATGGATCGTGCACACAGATAAAGGCTCTATCCGGGCGGAAATCGTGGTCAATGCCGCGGGATACTACGCCCGGAAGGTGGGCGAATGGTTCCGGCCCTTCGGCGGCCGCACCGTGCCGATGATGGTGATGAGCCACCAGTATTTGCTGTTCGAGGAGGTGGAGGAGGTGAGGGACTGGTCGCAGGCGGTCGGGCACAAGCTGCCGCTCCTGCGCGACGTCGATACCTCCTACTACCTCCGGCAGGAGAAATACGGCTTCAACCTCGGCCCCTACGAGCGCAACTGCCGCGCCCACTGGGTGCGGCCCGACGATCCCTTCCCCGAGGATTTCAGCTTCCAGCTCTTCCCCGACGATCTCGACCGGCTGGAACCCTATATCGAGGACGCGATGGCGCGGGTGCCGCTCTTGGCCAGTGCCGGCGTCTCGAAGGTGATCAACGGCCCGATCCCCTATGCGCCGGACGGCAACCCCCTGCTGGGGCCGATGCCGGGGGTGCCGAATGCCTTCGAGGCCTGCGTCTTCACTTTCGGCATCGCCCAGGCCGGCGGCGCGGGCAAGGTGCTGGCTGAATGGGTGACCGAGGGCGCGACCGAATGGGACATGTGGTCCTGCGACCCGCGCCGCTTCACCGGCTATACCGACGACGATTACTGCGTGCGGAAGGGGATGGAGGTCTACGGCCACGAATACGCCATGCACTTCCCGATGGCGCGCTGGCCGGCCGCGCCCGACCGGCGGCTGTCGCCGGTGCATGAAAGGATCAGGGCGCTCGGCGGGCAGATGGCACCCTACAACGGCTGGGAGCGCGCCGAATGTTTCGCCAGGCCGGGCGACGACACGAGTTGGCAAGCGACCCAGACCTGGAACCGCAACGGCCCTTGGGAGCCCCGCATCCGCGAGGAATGCGAGGCGGTGCGCGACGGGGTCGGCGTGCTCGACCTGCCGGGCTTCACCCGGCTTCTGGTCAAGGGGCCGGGCGCGCGGGCGCATGTCGACAGTCTCACCGCCTCGCGCCTGCCGGCGCCGGGCCGGATCGGGCTCGTCTACTTCCCCGATGCCCGCGGCCGCATCCTGACCGAGATGACGGCGATGGTCCATTCCGACGAGGCGGTCGGGCTGATCACCGCCGCCGTGGCGCAATGGCACGATGCCGACGTGCTGCGGCAGGGCCTGCCCGAGGGCGTGACGATCGAGGACCATTCCGGCGAGGTCTCCTGCTTCATCGTCACCGGCCCGAAGGCGCGCGACCTGCTGGCGCCGGTCACGGATGCCGACCTGTCGCTGCCCTGGCTTTCGGTGCAGGCGGAGGTTCATGTGGCCGGCCGGCCCTGCGCGCTCTTGCGGGTCTCCTTCGCCGGCGAGCTGGGCTGGGAGGTGCATGCCGCCAATGCCGATGCGCCGGCGATCTACGACGCGCTGCTGGCGGGCGGTGCGAAGCCCTTCGGGATGCGGGCGCTGAACGCGCTCAGGATCGAGAAGGGCTATCGCGCCTGGAAGGGCGACCTTTCCACCGACTACAGCCTGCTGGAAGGCGGGCTTGACCGCTTCATCCGCTGGGAGAAGGAGTTCCCCGGCAAGGCCGCGCTTCTGGCCGAAAAGCAGCGCGGCGTGAGGAAGCGCTTCGTCACCCTGACGGTCGATGCGGGAGAGCATGACGCGCCTTACATGTCGACCCTCTGGAGCGGCGGCGAGGTGGTGGGCGAAACCACCTCCGGGGCCTGGGGCTACCGTGTCGGCAAGTCGGTCGCGCTGGGGATGCTGCGCGCCGATCTGGCGGTGCCGGGAACCGCGGTCGAGGTGGAAATCTACGGCGAACGGGTCCGCGCGGTGGTGCAGGACGATCGGCCGATGTGGGATCCGGAAAACAAGAGACTCAAGGCATAGGGGATCGGAAGACGTGTCTAATCTACCAAAGAAAGCCAGATGCGTGATCATCGGCGGCGGTGTCGTCGGCTGTTCCGTCGCCTATCACCTGACCAAGCTCGGCTGGACCGACGTGGTGCTGCTGGAGCGCAAGAAACTTACCAGCGGCACCACCTGGCATGCCGCCGGGCTGATCGGGCAGTTGCGCGCCACCGCCAACATGACCCGGCTCGCCAAGTATTCGGCCGATCTCTACCGCGGGCTCGAGGCCGAGACGGGCCTTGCCACGGGGATGAAGACCCTGGGGTCGGTTTCGGTCGCGCTGACCGAGGCGCGGAAGGAGGAACTGTTCCGCAACGCCTCGATGGCGCGCGGCTTCGGCGTGCCGGTGGAGGAGCTTTCCCCGGCCGAGGTGAAGGAGCGCTATGCGCATCTGAACATCGACGGCGTCAGGGCCGGCGTCTGGCTGCCGACCGACGGGCAGGGTGACCCGGCCAACATCGCACTCGCGCTTGCCAAGGGCGCGCGGCAGCGCGGGGCCGTGGTGGCCGAAGACGTCAAGGTGACGGGCGTGACCGTCACGGGGCGGCGGGCGACCGCCGTCGCCTGGGAGAAGAACGGGGAAACAGGGTCTATCCGGGCCGATCACGTCGTCAACTGTGCCGGCATGTGGGGCCGCGAGGTCGGGCGGATGGCCGGTGTCAACGTGCCGCTCCATGCCTGCGAGCATTTCTACATCGTCACCGAGCCGATCCCCGGCCTGACCCAGATGCCGGTGCTGCGGGTGCCCGACGAATGCGCCTATTACAAGGAGGATGCCGGGAAATACCTCCTCGGCGCCTTCGAGCCGAACGCCAAGCCCTGGGGGATGGCGGGCATCCCCGAGGATTTCTGCTTCGACCAGTTGCCCGAGGACTTCGACCATTTCGAGCCGATCCTCGAACGCGCCGTCCACCGCCTGCCGATGCTGGCCGAGGCCGGCATCCACACCTTCTTCAACGGGCCGGAGAGCTTCACGCCGGATGATGCCTACAACCTCGGCCTCTCGCTCGAGGTCGACAACTTCTGGGTCGCGGCCGGGTTCAACTCCATCGGCATCCAGTCGGCCGGCGGCGCCGGCATGGCGCTGGCGGAGTGGATGGAGACGGGCGAGAAGCCCTTCGACCTCGGTGACGTCGATGTGGGCCGCAACCAGCCCTTCCAGGGCAACCGGCACTACCTCTTCGAGCGGTCGAAGGAGACACTGGGGCTGCTTTACGCCGACCATTTCCCCTATCGCCAGAAGGCCACCGCCCGGGGCGTGCGGCGCACCCCCTTCCATGCGCATCTGGAAGCCGAGGGCGCCGTCTTCGGCGAGATCGGCGGCTGGGAACGGGCGAACTGGTTCGCCGGGCCGGATCAGGCGCGGGACTACGACTATTCCTGGGGCCGGCAGAACTGGTTCGCCAATGCCGCGGCGGAACACCGCGCGATCCGCACCGGCGTCGGCATGTATGACATGTCGTCCTTCGGCAAGATCAGGGTCGAGGGGCGCGATGCCGAAGCCTTCCTCAACCATCTCTGCGGGGCCGACATGTCGGTGCCGGCGGGCCGCATCGTCTACACCCAGTTCCTGAACACGAAGGGCGGAATCGAGGCCGACGTGACCGTCACCCGGCTGTCGGAGACCGCCTACCTGGTCGTCACCCCGGCGATCACCCGGCCGAAGGACCAGGCCTGGATGCGCCGCCACATCGGCGCCTTCAACGTCGTGCTGACCGACGTGACCGCGGCCGAAGGCGTGCTGGCGGTGATGGGGCCGAAGGCGCGCGACCTGATGCGGAAGGTCAGCCCGGACGATTTCTCCAACGCCGCAAATCCCTTCGGCACCGCGCAGGAGATCGAGATCGGCATGGGGCTCGCCCGCGTCCACCGCGTCTCCTACGTGGGCGAGCTGGGCTGGGAAATCTATGTCTCCACCGACATGGCGGGGCATGTGTTCGAGGTGCTGCGCGAAGCGGGGACGGAGGTGGGGCTGAAGCTCTGCGGCATGCACATGATGGACTGCTGCCGGATCGAGAAGGCCTTCCGCCATTTCGGCCATGACATCACCAGCGAGGACCATGTGCTCGAGGCGGGACTGGGCTTCGCCGTCCGCACCGCGAAACCCGCCTTCATCGGCCGCGACGCGGTGCTGCGGAAGAAGGAGGCGGGGCTCGACCGGCGGATGGTGCAGTTCCGCCTTTCCGACCCGGAGGTCATGGTCTATCACAACGAGCCGATCCTGAGGGACGGCCGGATCGTCGGCCACCTGACCTCGGGTGCCTATGGCCACCATCTGGGTGCCGCGATCGGCATGGGCTACCTGCCCTGCAAGGGGGAAGGCGCCGAGGCGCTGCTGGCCTCGCGCTACGAGATCGAGATCGCCGGGCGGCGGGTGGCGGCGGAGGTCTCGCTGAAGCCGATCTATGACCCCGAGGGCGCTCGGGTGCGGATGTGAAGAGCGTCCGGGGGGCCGTCTGCCCCCCCGGACCCCCCGAGGATATTTGGAACGGGTGAAGACGATGTCGGAAGAGGCCCTGAACTGTGAACCCCGGCGCGCGGCCCGCGCGGGTGGGCGCGAGGCACGCCGGGCGGCCCGGGCGGCGCCGCTCGACGAGGCGCTGAGGCCGATCCGGGCGGGGCTGCCGGGCGGGCAATACAAGCCGCTGACCGAGGCAGGCATGGCGCGCATCCACGCCGCCGCACTCGAGGCGCTGGAGGTGATCGGGCTCAGCCAGGCGCCGAGGTCGGGGGTGGAGATCCTGACCGGCGCCGGCGCGGTGCAGGGCGACGACGGCCGCATCCGCTTTCCCCGCGCGCTGGTGGAGGACATGCTGGCGCTGGCCGCGCGCGACCTCACGCTCTTCGGCCGTGACCCCAAACATGACCTGCACCTGACCGGCAGCAACGTCCATTTCGGCACGGCGGGTGCGGCGGTGCATGTGGTCGATCTGGCGACCAACACCTACCGCGATTCCACCGCGCAGGACCTCTACGACGCGGCGCGGATCACCCACGCGCTCGACAACGTGCACTTCTTCCAGCGCGCGATGGTCTGCCGCGACGTGACCGACAACCTCGAGATGGACCTCAACACGCTCTATGCCTGCTGTGCCGGCACCACCAAGCATGTCGGAACCTCGTTCAGCGACCCGTCGCATGTCGCGCCCTGCTTCGACATGATCCACCGCATCGCCGGCGGCGAGGAAAGGTGGCGGGCGCGGCCCTTCGTCTCCAACTCCAACTGTTTCGTCGTGCCGCCGATGAAGTTCGCCGAGGAAAGCTGCATCACGATGGAGCATTGCGTGCGCGGCGGCATGCCGGTCCTGCTGCTTTCCGCCGGGCAGGCCGGCGCCACCTCGCCCGCGCCGATCGCCCTGACGATCGTGCAGGCGATGGCGGAATGCCTCGCCGGCGTCGTCTACGTCAACGCCATGTCGCCCGGACATCCGGCGATCTTCGGCACCTGGCCCTTCGTCTCCGACCTGCGCACCGGGGCGATGTCGGGCGGGTCGGCGGAACAGGCGCTGCTGACCGCGGGCTGTGCCCAGATGCACCGGTTCTACAACCTGCCCGGGGGCGCGGCGGCGGGGATCACCGATTCCAAGCTGCCCGACATGCAGGCGGGCTGGGAACAGGGCATCACCAACGTGCTGGCCGGGCTTTCCGGGCTCAACATGGTCTACGAGGCGGTGGGGATGCACGCCTCGCTTCTCGGTTTCTGCCTCGAAAGTCTCGTCCTCGGCGACGACATCCTCGGCCAGGTGCTGCGCTGCGTGCGCGGCATCGACGTGACCGAGGATTCGACCTCGATCGAGGCGATGAAGGAGGTCTGCCTCGGCGGGCCGGGACATTACCTCGGCTCGGGCCAGACGCTCAGGCTGATGCAGACCGAATACGTCTATCCGACGCTCGGCAACCGGATGAGCCCGAAGGAATGGGTGGAGGCCGACCGGCCGATGCTGCTCGACCGCGCGATCCAGAGGAAGAACGACATTCTCGACAAGGCCGGGATGCAGATCGACCCGCAGGTCGATGCCGCGATCCGGCGCGACTACAACATCTATTTCCGCTGAAACAGACACTGTTTTCCGGAGGTCTCGATGCGGTACGGCTATATCGGCCTTGGCAATCTGGGGGCCAATTGCGCCGGTTGCCTGTTGCGCGCGGGCTTCGACCTGACGGTGAACGATGCCAGCCGCAACGCGGCTGAAGGGCTGATCGGACAGGGCGCGCGCTGGGCCGACAGCGCCGCGGACCTCGCAGCCGGCGTCGATCACGTGATCACCTGCCTGCCATCGCCCGCGGTGTCCGAACAGGTGTTGAGGGCGATCCTGCCCGAAATGCGGCCGGGTGCCACCTGGATCGAGATGTCGACGCTTGGCCGTGATGACGTGCTGCGGCTGGCCGGCCTCGCCGCAACGGCCGGCGTGCGGATGCTGGAGCTTCCGGTCACCGGGGGCGTGCACCTGGCCGCGCGCGGCGAGATCACCATGCTTACGGGAGGCGACGCCGAGCTGGTGGAGCTGCACCGCCCGGCGATGGCGGCGATGGGCAGCCGCATCTTCCACATGGGGCCGCTCGGCTCGGCCGCGGTGATCAAGGTCATCACCAACATGCTCGCCTTCATCCACCTGAAGGCCTGCGCCGAGGCGCTGATGCTGGCCAGGCGCGGCGGGCTCGACCTCGGCCAGGCCTGGCAGGCGATCGCCGCCTCGTCGGGCAATTCCTTCGTGCACGAGACCGAAGGCGCGCTGATCCTCAACGGCTCCTGCGACATCGGCTTCTCCATCGACCTCGCGCTGAAGGATCTGGGCTTCGCGCTGGAGTTCGGCCGGGAGTTCGGCGTCCCGCTCGACCTCGCCGCGCTCACCCAGCAGACCTATGTCGCGGCGAAGGCGGCCTATGGCGGCGCGGCGCAATCACCGATGATCGCCCGGCTGCTGGAAGACCTTCTCGGCACCGACCTGCGCGCGCCGGGATTTCCTGCGCGGCTGGAATAGCCGGCAAGCGACCTTCTCTGTCGCAAACCGCGCGGCACCGGCCTGCCGCGCGTGAGATTCAGGGGCTGCGAACGGGGAACGGACGTGGACGGCGCGGCATTCGACTACATCATCGTGGGCGCAGGCTCTGCCGGCTGCGTCCTTGCCGAACGGCTGTCGGCCGGCGGCCGGCACCGGGTGCTGGTGATCGAGGCCGGCGGCAGCGACCGGCGGTTCTACGTCCAGATGCCGCTCGGCTACGGCAAGCTTTTCTACGACCCCGCCGTCAACTGGCTTTACGCGACCGAGCCCGACCCCGGCCTTGCGGGCAACCGCGATCACTGGCCGAGGGGGAAGATCCTCGGCGGATCAAGTTCCATCAACGCGATGGTGTGGATTCGCGGCCACGCGGGTGACTACGAGGACTGGGAGGCGGCGGCCGGGCCGGAGTGGGGCTGGCAGGCCGCCCGCGCCGCCTATCGCGCCATCGAGGACAACGAGGCGGGCGGCGACGACTGGCGCGGCACGGGCGGGCCGCTGTTCATCTCGGCCAACCGGCGCGACCTGCATCCGCTGGTCGAGACGTTCCTGCGATCGGCCGAAGCCACCGGCCTTTCCCGCAACGAGGACTTCAACGGCGCCGGACAGGAGGGCGTCGGCGTCTACCAGATGACGATCCGCAAGGCCCGGCGGAATTCGGCGGCGCGGGCCTTCCTCAGGCCGGCCATGAAGCGGCCGAATGTCGCTGTCCTGACCAATGCGCAGGTGACGCGGGTTTTGTTCGAGGGGCAGCGGGCCGTTGGTGTGGAATACCGGCGGAAGGGCGTTTCCGGCCAGGTCAGAGCCTTGTCCGAGGTGATCCTCTCCGCCGGGGCGATCGGATCGCCGCAGCTTCTGATGCTGTCGGGCATCGGACCCGCCGCGCATCTGAGGGATCATGGCATCGAGGTGATCGCCGATGCGCCGCAGGTCGGGCGCAATCTCTGCGACCATCAGGGGCTGAACTACACCTGGTCGATGAAGGTGCCCACCTACAACGACATCCTCCGCCCGTGGTGGGGCAAGCTGCTGGTGGGGATGAAATACGTCCTGGCCGGAACCGGGCCGCTGGCCAAGTCGATCAACCACGCGGGCGGGTTCTTTCGCACTTCGCCGGACCTGCCGCGCCCCAACATGCAGCTCTATTTCCAGGCCTTTTCCACCCTGATCCCGCGCGGCGGGGAACGGCCGCTTCTCACGCCCGATCCGTTTTCGGGCCTTTCGATCGGCCTGTCGAACTGCCGCCCGACGAGCCGCGGCGAGATCACGTTGAAAAGTGCCGATCCCTTCGCTCATCCGCGGATCGTCGCGAACGCCTATTCGACCGATCGCGACGTGGCCGAGATGCTGGCGGCGGTGAAATTCCTGCGCCGGATCGCCGCGCAGGAACCGATCCGGTCGCTGGTCGCCGAGGAACTGCGCCCGGGCCCGCAGGTGCAGTCCGACGCCGACCTCATCGCCGATTTCCGTGCCCGGTCGGGGACCGTCTATCACCCCTCCTGCACCGTCCGCATGGGGTGCGATCCGGCGACATCCGCCGTCGACCCGGACCTGCGTCTGCGCGGGGTGGAGGGGCTGCGCGTCTGCGACGCCTCGGTCTTTCCGACGCTCATCGGCGGCAATACCAATGCCCCCAGCATCCTGGTCGGGTGGATCGGCGCCGGACGGATACTCAAGGATACCCGATAGGAACGGCAGATGGCATATCTTCTCGGCGTCGATACCGGCGGCACCTACACCGACGCGGCGATCCTCGACGAGGCCGAGGACCGCGTCGTCGCCTCGGCCAAGTCCCTGACCACCCGGCCCGACCTGTCGAAGGGCGTGGGCGGCGCCATCGACGCCGCGCTCGAGGCCTCGGGCATCGCGCCGGGGGCGATCGCGATGGTGTCGCTGTCGACGACGCTCGCCACCAACGCACTGGTGGAAGGCCAGGGCGGCCGCGTGGCCCTGGTCTTCATCGGCTTCGAGGGGCCGGAGCTGGCCCGCGCGGGGCTGGAGGAGGCGTTGAAGGGCGACCCGGTGATCCTGCTTCCCGGCGGGCACAGCCATTCGGGAACCGAGATCGCCGCGCTCGATCTGGCAAGGCTCGAGGCTGCAATCGCCGCGCTGCCGCCCGGCCTCACCGGCTTTGCCGTCGCCGCGAGCTTCGCCACCCGCAACCCCGGCCACGAGACCGCGGCGCGCGATCTGATCCGCCGGCTGACCGGTCTTCCCGTCACCTGTTCCCATGAACTTTCCGCCGGGCTGAACGGCCCGCGGCGGGCCCTGACCGCCGTCTTGAACGCCCGGCTCATCGGCATGATCGACCGCCTCATCTCCGCCTGCGAGGCGCATATGGAGCGGCGCGGCATCGTCGCGCCGCTGATGGTCGTGCGCGGCGACGGCGCGCTGGTTTCGGCCGCGCTCGCCCGCGAACGTCCGATCGAGACGATCCTTTCCGGCCCCGCCGCCTCCATCGCCGGCGCAAGCTGGCTGACCGGCGAAACCGACGCGCTGGTCTCCGACATCGGCGGCACGACGACCGACATCTGCCTCCTGCGCGACGGCCGGCCTTCGATCGACCCGGAAGGCGCCCGCGTCGGCGCCTTCCGCACGATGGTGGAGGCGGTGGCGATGCGCACCACCGGCCTTGGCGGCGACAGCGAGGTGCACCTGATCGAGGGGCTCGGCACGGTGCTGCGCCTCGGGCCGCGCCGGCTTCTGCCCGTGTCGCTGATGGCACAGGACTGGCCCGGTCTTGTGCACGACGCGCTCGATGCCTGGCTCGCGGGTGAGAGCACGGGCGAATATGACGGCCGTTTCGTCCTGCCGATGTGGCACGGCACGCCGCCGCAGGGCCTTGCCGGGCGCGAGGAGGCGGTGGTGGAGCGGCTCATGGAGGGGCCGGTGCGGATGGTCGACGCGATCCGCACCCGGCCCGAAATCCCGGCGCTGATGCGGCTCGTGTCGCGCGGGCTGGTGATGGTTTCGGGCCTCACGCCTTCGGACGCCTCGCACGGGCTGGGCCGGCTGGAGTGCTGGGACGCGGGCGCGGCGCGCAAGGCGCTCGCGCTCTTTGCCAAGCGGCGCAACGGGCACGGCGACCGGGTCGCGGCCGGTCCCGAAGAGCTGGCGCAGGCGATCATCAGCCAGTTGACGGCGCAGACCGTCGACTGCCTGCTCGAAGCGGCCTTCGCCGAGGACGGGCGCGGCTGGGGTGAGGCGCCGGAGCGGCTGGCGCGGCACACGCTCATGCGCGCGGGTCTCGACGGCTACCGCGGCGTTGTCGGGATCGAGGCGCGGCTCGGCGTGCCGGTCATCGGCCTCGGCGCCTCCGCGCCCTCCTACTACGGCGCGGTGGGCGAAAGGCTTCGCGCGCGGATGATCCTGCCGGAACATGCCGGCGTCGCCAACGCCATCGGGGCGGTCGTCGGCCAGGTCGCCATGCACGCGGAAGGCACGGTGACGAGCCCTTCGGTCGGAACTTTCGTCGCGCACATGCCCGACGGCCCGGCCCGCTTCAGCGACCGCGACCGTGCAATGGCGGCGCTGGAACAGGCCCTGTCGACGGCTGCGTCGGATCGCGCCCGCCGCGCAGGGGTGGAGGAGATGCGGCTGGTGACTGACCGCGACCTGACCGAGATCGAGATCGAGGGCCGGCCGATGTTCATCGAGGCCCGCCTGCGCGTGACCGCCAAGGGCCGGCCACGGATCGCGACGGGCTAGGTCAGGCCTCCGGTACCGCGGGCGCCGCGCGGTTCCTGCGGGCGCGCTCGGTCGCGGACTTGAGCTGCCCGCAGGCGGCCATGATGTCCTCGCCCCGCGGCGTGCGGATCGGGCTGGCATAGCCCGCCTTGTAGATGATGTCGGCGAAGGCCTCGATCCGCTCCCAGTCGCTGCGCTCGTAGGGTGCGCCGGGCCATTCGTTGAAGGGGATCAGGTTGATCTTGGCCGGGATCCCGGCGATCAGCCTGACCAGCCGGCGGGCGTCGGCGTCACTGTCGTTCACGCCCTTCAGCATGACATACTCGAACGTGATGCGTTCGGAGTTCGACAGCCGCGGGTAGTCCCTGAGCGCGCCCAGAAGCGTCTCGATGTTCCAGCGCTTGTTGATCGGCACCAGCCGGTCGCGCACCTCGTCGGTGGTGGCATGGAAGCTGACCGCCAGCAGGCAGCCGATCTCCTCGGCCGCCCGCGCGATCTCCGGCACCACGCCCGAGGTCGACAGCGTGATCCGCCGGCGCGACAGCGAAAGCCCCTCGCCGTCCATCACCACGCCCATCGCATCGCGGACGTTCTCGAAATTGTAGAGCGGCTCGCCCATGCCCATCAGCACGACGTTGGAGACAAGCCGCGTCTCGTCCTTGGGCGCCCCCGGTATCGGCCATTCGCCAAGGTCGTCGCGCGCGACCATGACCTGGCCGACGATCTCGCCCGCCGTCAGGTTCCTGACCAGCTTCTGCGTCCCGGTGTGGCAGAACGAACAGGTCAGCGTGCAGCCGACCTGGGACGAGATGCAGAGCGTGCCGCGGTTTTCCTCGGGGATGTAGACGGTCTCCACCTCGTGCCCGCCGGCGATGCGCAGGAGATACTTGCGGGTTCCGTCGGCCGAGACCTGCCGCGCCACCACCTCGGGCAGGGCGATCTCGAACCGTTCGGCCAGCATCGCCCGGTACTCCTTGGCAAGGTTGGTCATCGCGGCAAAGTCGCGCACGCCCCAGTGGTAGATCCACTGCCAGATCTGGCCCACCCGCATTTTGGCCTGCTTTTCGGGCGTGCCTGCGGCGACGAGCGCGTCGCGGAACTGGTCACGGGTGAGGCCGACAAGATTCACCCGTCCGCCTTCGGGAAGGCGGCGGGCAATCGTCACCACGTCCTGGGTGATCGGGGCGCTGGGGCTCTGGTCGGTCATCGGGCTGTCCGGTCCTGTCGGGGACCAGTCATATAGGGCATCGCGGGGCGAAACGGAACATGGCGCGCGCCGGGTTGATGCGGTTTGCGTTCAGCCGGGTGCACACCATATACGGTTGCGAGGGTGCAGGGCAGCCCGGGCGGGGGCTTGACTCACGTCAATGCGCGCCGGGCGCCGCAAGGCCAAGGTGGCACGGGTGATTGGCAAGGAGGCTCGAATGGCTCGCGCAAAGACCACGGCGGGGGGAACGGGCGCTGGCGGGTTCACGGCGGTGCCCATGCCCGCGGGGGCGCTGATGGGACCGCAGATGAAACAGTTCTGGAAGGCGCAGGAACGGATCCTGAACGAGGCCGAGGCCTTCGCGCGCCACTGGTTCGCGCGCCGCCACGAAGCCGCGCTTGGCGCGCTGAAGGCTTGCGAACAGGCGGCAGAGGCCAATCCGGCCGATGCCGTTGGCGCGCTTCAGGCGTTCCGCGACTGGCAGGCGCATTCGGCCGAGCGCATGGCCGAGGACATGCGCGAATGGGCAGAACTCTGGGCCCGATGTGCCGGGCACATGGTCAACAGCGAGGTCGGCGCCGGCGCCGAAACGCTCGAGGAGATTCAGCGCGAAGCGGCGGAGCTTCACGCGAAGCACGCAACGCCGGTCTGACCGGGCGAATCGCGGCGCCGGCCGGGCCCGCGGCGGCGGTGACGGGCAATGACCGGGACGGGCATGTCGGACGAGGTCTTGAAAGCCCCCTTCGCGCGACCGTGGGTCGAGGTCGCCCGCGCGCTGGGGTGCGACCCTGCGAAGGGGCTTTCCCGGGAGGAGGCCGGTCGCCGGCTGCGTGTCCACGGACCGAACCGTCTTCGCGCCCATCGCCGGAAAGGCTGGCAAAGGATTCTCGCCCACCAGTTCGGGAGCGTTCTCGTCTGGTTGCTGGCCGCCGCCGCGGTCCTGTCGTTTTCGCTTCGGGATCACGCCGAAGGGGCTGCGATCCTTTCCGTTCTCGCGATCAACACCGGGATCGGCTTCCTGACCGAGCTTCGGGCCGTCCGCTCGATGGAATCGCTGCGGCGGATCGCCCGGGTCCGGACGCTGGTGCGGCGGGACGCGCGGGCAAGCCGGGTCGACGCGCAGGATCTGGTGCCCGGCGACCTCGTGATCCTCGAAGCCGGCGACATCGTCACCGCCGACCTCAGGCTCGTCCGCGCGTCGAACCTCGAAAGCAGCGAAGCCATCCTGACCGGCGAATCGGTGCCTGTCGCCAAATCGGCTGCCGCCGTGCCGGCAACGGCGGCAACCGGTGACCGCACCGGCATGGTCTTCAAGGGGGCGGCGATCACCAAGGGCACCGGCGAGGGGATCGTCACGGCCACCGGGATGGCGACGGAGATCGGGCGGATCAGTGCGCTGACGGAAACCGCGGGCGAGGCCGCGTCGGTTCTCGAACGCCGGCTCGACCGGCTCGGGCAGCGTCTTGTCTGGCTGATGCTCGGGCTGGCCGTGATGATGGTCGCGGCTGGCGTCGCGCATGGCCATCCCTTTGCGGACATGCTCGGGACGGGCATCGCGCTTGCCGTGGCCGCGGTACCCGAGGGGCTGCCGGTGGTGGCGACGCTCTGTCTGGCACGAGGGATGTGGCGGATGGCCGCGCGCAACGCGATCATCACGAACCTTGCATCCGTCGAGACGCTGGGGGCCACGACGCTGATCCTGACCGACAAGACCGGAACGCTGACCGAGAACCGGATGGCCGTCGTGCGGTATCTTCTGCCCGACGGCGACATCCCCGTCACGCCCGGCGCCGCTGACGCCAGGCTTCACCTCGCGCTGAGGATCGGCGCGCTCTGCACCACCGCCGAACCCGGCGACGGGACGGACGAGGACCGAAGCGGCGACCCGATGGAACTGGCGCTTCTCGAGGTGGCGGAAGCGGCGGGGATGGGCCGGGCCGCGCTTGCCGGGCGCTGGCCGGAGGTGGCCGAACATGCCTTCGATCCGGTTCACAGAATGATGGCGACAGTGCACCGGGACGGGGAGGGCCATCTTTTCGCGGTGAAAGGCGCGCCCGAACGGGTGTTGGCGGCCTGCACGGAGGAATGGACCGGGGACGGGACGCGCCCTCTCGACGTCGGGCGGCGGGCCGGCTGGGCACGGCGCCAGTCGCAGGCGGCAGCCGGTGGCCTGCGTCTCATCGCGCTGGCGATGAAGCAGGCCGGCAGGGCAGACACCCCGCCCTACGAGGGGCTCACGCTCGTGGCCGTCGTGTGCCTGCGCGATCCGCTCCGGGCGGATGTGCCGGCGGCGATCGGCGCTGGCCGGCGCGCGGGGGTGCGCGTCGTGATGCTGACCGGAGACCATGCCGCTACCGCCGCCGCCATCGCGCGCGAGGCGGGGCTCGGCAACGGCGGCCTGCGCGTGGTCGAGGGGCATTCGCTGCGGGCGCTGGACGCGGGCCATGCCGATGAAGCGGCGCGTGCCCGCCTGGCCGGCGCCGACGTCTTCGCGCGGGTGGCACCGGAAACCAAGTTGGCGCTGGTTCGGCTCTTCCAGGACGCGGGCCATGTCGTCGCCATGACCGGCGATGGGGTGAATGACGCACCCGCCCTGCGCCAGGCTCATATCGGCATCGCAATGGGCAAGCGCGGCACCGATGTCGCGCGCGAGGCGGCCGACATGGTGCTGAAGGACGACGCCTTCGCCACGATCATCTCGGCGATGCGGCAGGGTCGGGTGATCTTCGACAATATCCGCCGTTTTGTCGTCTATCTCATGTCCTGCAATGTGTCCGAGGTGCTGGTGGTCGGCCTCGCCGTCGCCGCCGGCCTGCCGCCGCCGCTCATGCCGCTGCAGATCCTGTTTCTCAACCTCGTGACCGATGTCTTCCCCGCCTTCGCCCTGGGGCTGGGGCGCGGCGACGGCGGCATCATGGACCGGCCGCCGCGCGATCCGGCCGAACCCATCGCCGGCCGACCGGAGTGGCTGATGATCGGCATCCTCGGCGGCGTGATCACGGCGGCAGCGCTTGCGGCCTTCTGGCTCGCGCTCGGCCGGCTCGGCCTGCCGGGCGAGCAGGCGATCACGGTTGCGTTCCTCACGCTCGCGCTGGCGCAGCTGTGGAACGTGTTCAATGTCCGCACCGACGGCGGCCGGCTTTTCGTCAACGACGTCACCCGCAACCCCTGGGTCTGGGGCGCGCTCGGCCTCTGCGTCGGACTTGTCGGCCTCGCGCTGGTCCAGCCGGGTCTTGCCGGGCTCCTCGATCTGCCGCACCCTGGGCGCGCCGGAATAGCGCTCGCCGTCGGAATGAGCGCCCTGCCGCTGGTTGCCGGGCAGATCCTGCTCGCTCTCGGTATCGGCGACCGGCCGAGGCGTGTCGCGGCCTGACCGGCCTACTGCCGCGGTGCGCGGTGATGCGCGGCGTGGATCCTGGCCATCGCCGTCGAGGCAAGGCGCGCCAGAACGCCGTCGGCGCGGCTGGTGAGAACGATCGGGACGCGCGCGCCAAGAACGATCCCCGCGGCTTGGGCCGAGGCGAGGTAGACAAGCTGCTTGGCGATCATGTTGCCCGCCTCGAGGTCAGGCACCATCAGGATGTCGGCATCGCCCGCGACCTCCGAGCTTATGCCTTTTGCCGCGGCCGCCTCCCTGGAAATCGCGTTGTCGATGGCGAGGGGGCCGTCGAGCACCCCTCCCGTGATCTGGCCGCGATCCAGCATCTTGCACAGCGCCGCCGCTTCGATCGTGGAGGGAATCTTGGGATAGACCGTCTCGACCGCCGACAGGAGCGCCACCTTGGGCCGGCCGATTCCCAGCGCCTGGGCAAGGTCGATGGCGTTCTGGACGATGTCGCGCTTGGTCTCCAGGTCGGGGAAGATGTTGATGGCGGCATCGGTGATGAAGAGAAGCTTCGGATAATGCGGCACGTCGAGTGCGAAGACGTGGCTCATCCGTCTTTCGGTCCTCAGACCCCGGTCGGGATCGACGGCCGGCGCCATCAGCTCGTCGGTGTGCAGCTTGCCCTTCATCAGAAGCTCGGCCTTGCCTTCGCGCACCAGCGCGACGGCACGTTCGGCGGCGGCATGGCTGTGCGGCGCCTCGATGATCTCGATTCCCTTCAGGCTCGCCCCCGCCTCCTGCGCGGCGGCCTCGATCTTGCCCCGGGGGCCGACGAGGACGGGCACGATCATGCCCTTGTCCGCTGCCTCCAGGGCGCCCTTGAGCGAAAGCGTGTCGCAGGGATGCACGACGGCCGCGCGTGCCGGCGGCAAGCCGGCGGCCGCGGCGATGAGCGCCTGGAACCGCGCCGCCTGACCGCCGGACGCAGCCCCTGCGGCGGTGGCAAGCTGTCCGGCCGGAGAGGTGCCGCGCAGACGGCCCGCGGTGGCCCGCGCCGCCGCCGGGGCGGCAGCGGCACAGTCGAGCGTGATGAACTGCCGCGCCGCATCCTTTGAAACGACGCGACCATGAAGGTCGACCGTGTCGCCCACGGCGATGTCGTCGAAGGGGCGGTTTTCGATGGGCTTCACGGGAAGGAACCTCGCGGATGGGGAAGGGTCAGGTGGCGAAGACATAGGTTCCGGGCGCGGGGCCAAGGGGGGCGCAGCCCTTTTCGGGCGCCCCGGCAGATGGAGGCGCCACCGGCTGGCCCGACCGGGCGGCGAGCCATTCAACCAGTTCCGGCCACCAGGAGCCATCCCTGACCGGCACCGTTTCCAGGAACCGGTCGGGGTCGAGATAGCCGTCGTCTCGCGCTGCATCCCGGATCCTGTAATGACGGTGCGGATGCCCCGGTTCGGACACGATGCCCGCATTGTGCCCGCCATTGGTCAGAAGGAACGTCACCTCGGTGTCGGCCGTCAGGTGGAACTTGTAGACCGACCGCCAGGGCGCCACATGGTCGCGCTCCGTCCCCACGAGGAAGACCGGCACCCGGATGTCCGAAAGCGCGACCGGCCGGCCGCCTGCGGTGAAGCGTCCCTCGGCAAGGTCGTTTTCCAGAAACAGGTGGCGCAGGTATTCCGAATGCATCCGGTAGGGCATCCGCGTCGCGTCGGCGTTCCAGGCCATGAGATCGTTCATCGTCTCTGGCTCGCCCATCAGGTAGTGCCGCACCATCCGCGACCAGACGAGGTCGTTCGAGCGCAGCATCTGGAAGGCTCCGACCATCTGCTGGGTGTCGAGGTATCCCTTGTCCCACATCATCGCCTCCAGAAACGCGATCTGGCTGTCGTTGATGAAGAGCGTGAGTTCCCCCGCCTCGGTGAAATCGGTCTGGGTCGCCAGGAAGGTGAGCGAAGCGATCCTGCCGTCGCCGTCCCGCGCCATCGCCGCGGCGGCGATCGCAAGAAGCGTGCCGCCCAGGCAATAGCCCGCGGCATGGACCTTGGGCCGGCCGGTGATCGCGCGGACGGCGTCCATCGCCGCCATCACGCCGAGCCGAAGATAGTCCTCCATCCCCAGGTCGCGGTCGCCGGCATCGGGGTTCTTCCACGAGATCATGAAGACGGTGAAGCCCTGTTCCGTCAGGTAGCGCACGAAGGAGTTTTCGGGCGAGAGGTCGAGGATGTAGTATTTCATGATCCAGGCCGGGACGATCAGCACCGGTTCGGGCCGCACCTTCTCCGTCGCGGGCTCGTACTGGATCAGCTCGATCAGACGGTTGCGGTAGACGACCCTGCCGGGCGTCACCGCCACCTGTTCGCCGGGCACGTAGCTTTCCGCACCCGCCGGCCGCTGCCCGGTGGCGAGGCGTTGCCAGTCGTTCAGAAAATTGGTCCATCCCGAAACGAGGTTGGCCCCGCCCGTCTGCCCGGTGCGTTCGGCCACCTCGGGGTTGGTCCCGGCGAAGTTCGATGGAGAGATCACGTCAAGCAACTGGCGCGCGGCGAACTCCACGGCGTTTTCGTGCTGCCGGGTGACGCCACGAACGCCGGTGGTGGCGTTCCACCACCATTGCTGCGTCAACAGGAAGGATTGCGACAGCAGGTTGTAGGGCCATGCCTGCCATCCCGGATGGGAAAACCGCCTGTCCTGCGGCAGCGGCCGGATGCAGGGCTCCGCAGGGTGCGGCTTCAGCGCACAGGAGGCCATGAACGACGCCAGCCGCTGCATCTTGTGCGCGCCTTTCACCGCCAGTTGCACCTGCTTGCCCGGTGACATCGCCAGATGCAGCGCCCAGTCCGCCCAGGCCTCGGCCAGAGCGATCGGCGACAGCCCCCGCGTGACCCGCGCCATCTGCGCACTGAGTCCCATGTCGAGATCCTGAAGCAGCGTGTCCCCCGCCGCCATCGCGCCCGCCGGCGCGGTTTCCGGCGCCGCCGCGAGGGCGGCGATCTCGGCGCCGGCAGGCCGTAGGGGGACGGGCAGACCGGCCGGCACCTTCCGCGGCCGGATCGCATGCCCTGGCTTTCGGGACGCCGTCATGTTTTTCTCCGTAGTCGTTGCCGGCACTGGCCGCAGCTATGCCGGATGGCGTGTCGCAACGATGATATAGGTCAATCCTCGCGCCGATCGAAGCCCGGCCGACCGACCGCGCCGGGTGCCGCTAAGTCACCTTCTCGGCCGGCACGGTCAGACGAAGGTGACAAGCTGCATCTGCTGGGCAAGGTGCCGCGTCGCCTCCAGCCACCGCCCGACCGTCCGCGGGTCGTGCGGAGCGCCGTGCAGACCCACGGGGATTTCGCGCTGCATCACCGCCTCGACCGCGAGCGCAACGGTGCCCGACACCAGCCGCGCCATCGCCGAGCCGCGCACGTCGCCCGTCGCGTCGAGCGTCCAGGTGCGGTGCCAGACCGGCCTGCCGTCGCGTTCGGCCTTCAGCGAAACGCACAGCACGACGCGGTCGGGCTCGCCGTCGGCCAGGGGATATTTCGCCCAAAGCTCGTCGGAAAGCGCCTGAAGCGCCTCGGGCCGCGGATGCGCCGCCAGCATGTCGAACACCGGCGCCCAGGCTTCGGCCCAGCCGTTCAGCCTCAGCGTGCCGCGCACGAAGTCCTTCACACGCCAGCCGGGCTCGAACCCGTATTCCGCGAGGTAGGGCACCGAATCGCGGTTGGGATAGACCTCGAAGGTCTCGGGCACCCTGAGCGGCGCGGCGTAGGTCGTCACCGCGTCCCAGGGATGAGCCACGCGCAACTCCGAAAAATCGCGGATCGAGCGGGCGGGCGACATCAGCGCACGCAGCACACCGAGGGGCGACCACGAGAACTTGTAGCGGAAGGCGTTCGCAACCGCGGGCAGGCCGCCGCAATAGGACGTGAACGACAGCACGTTGTCCCTGCGGAAGGCCGGCGAGGCGCGATAGGCCGCGATCAGGTCATGCGCCATGAGGTGGTCGATCCCTGGGTCGAGCCCGACTTCGGCGACGATCGCCACGCCCGCCTCCCGCGCGCGCCCGTCCATCGCGCGCAGTTCCTCCGTCGCATAGCTCGAGGAGACGAAATGGGCGCGGTGGCGCAGGCAGAGCCGTGCAGTCTCGGCATGCAGATGCGCGGGAAGCATCGACACCACGATGTCGCCCGCGCCGATCGCGGCCTCGAAGGCGGCGGGCTCCATCGCCCGGATGTCCTCCGTGATGTCGCCCACCGCCGCCTGCGCCTGCTCGACCGGCAGGTTCCACACGGTCACCGGCTGGCCATCGAGGATCAGCCGCCTCAGCCCCGGGACCGACGACAGGCCGGTGCCGCACCAGTGAATCCGCAATGTTCCCTCCTTTGTTCGCGCCGGTGCCCTTGGGGCCGGCATCAGTAATGCGTCCGCGCCCCCCGCCGGTCGGGATGGTCGAGATGCGGCGTGGCGCCGAACTGGGTCAGGTGAAGCCCCTCGGCGTCGATCGCGAACCGGTGGACCGAGGTGTTCAGGATGCGCAGGAACATTCGCGCCTTCACCACGGTCTCCAGTCCCAGCGCCAGCGCGCAGAGCGTGGCGATGACCCCGGTGGAGGTCACGATCACCGCACCCGGCCCGGCGCCCGCGACATCGGCCGCCGCCCCCAGAACGCGGTTCCGGAAGGCCTCATAGCTTTCATGATCCGGCCCCGCCCGCCCGGCCCGCCACAGGTCGAGCACCTGCGGCACATGCGCCGCGAAGCTTTGCGGGTCGGTGGGGAAAGGGATGCCGTCGCTTTCTTCCAGCGCCCGTGCCAGATGGAAATAGTCGAACTCGTTGAGACGGGCGTCGCGCCGGTGCGGCCGTGAGTCGAGGTTCACAAGCGCCGCCGTCTCTTCCTGCCGGCTGAGCGTGCCGGAGACCACCCGGTCGAACCCGCCGGTGGCGCGCAGGTGCTCGCCGAGCCAGAGCGCCTGCTGGCGGCCGAGGTCGGACAGGCGGTCATAGTCCGCCTCGCTCCGGGCGCCGGTGTTGGCCTGTCCGTGACGGATGAGCGTGATCTCGATCATGCGTCCCTTTTCTCATCCCCAGCGGACGTCGCCAAGGAAGATGTAGCCTGCGCCATAGATCGTCTTGATCAGCCGCGGGTTCTTCGGATCCTCGCCGGGCTTGGTCCGGAGCCGCGAGATGCGCACGTCCATCGCCCGGTCGAAGCTTTCGCCCGCCGCGCCGCCGAGGCTTTCCTGCATCTGCGCGCGGGTGATCAGCCGCTTGGGGCTTTCGAGGAAGAGCCGCAGCACCTCGCCCTCGGCATGGCTGAAGGGCACCTCCTCGCCGGTGTCGCTGACCAGAAGATAGCGGTCGAACCAGGCTGTCCGGCCGGCGAAATGCGCGACGGCCGCGCTGCGCTCGGCATCGACGCGGCCCTTGCGCAGCCGGGCGCGGATGCGGGCGACGACCTCGGCCGGATCGAAGGGCTTGATGATGTAGTCGTCGGCGCCAAGTTCCAGCCCCGTGACCCTGTCCTGCACCTGCGCGCGCCCCGAGATGATGATGATCGCGGCACTACTTTCCAGCGCGAGCCGGTGGACGAGCGCGAGCCCGTCGCGGTCCGGCAGGCCGAGGTCGACGAGACAGACATCGGGCGCGGTGCGCTTCAGCGCCGCCTCGAACTCGGTCGCCCGCGAATAGGCCGAGGTGCGGAAGCCGGCCTCCTCGAGCGCGTCCGACAGCATCCGGCGGATCTCCGGTTCGTCGTCGAGGATGGCGACATGGGAGCGCGTGTCGCGGATGGGCGTCATGCGGCCTCGCTTCGCCCGAGGGCCGTCGCCAGATCGGCCGGCGAGAAGGGTTTGGACAGGACCGGCAGGCTTCCCGCCCGGGCGCGCTGAGCGTCGCCGGGGGGCAGCGAGCCCATCAGCACGATCCGTGCGAGGTGGCCGCGGCCGCGCAGCGCCGCCGCAATGTCCAGACCGCTCATCGCGCCGGGCAGGCCGATGTCGGACAGAACGAGGTCGAGCCCCGGAAGGTCGGAAAGCGCCAGCGCCTCGTCCGCGCTTGCCGCCTCGATCACGTTGTGGCCGAGCGCGCGCAGCATCGCGCGCACGTCGGCGCGGATTTCCTCGCGGTCCTCGACCGGCAGCACCAGAAGCGGCTCCGCCCTTTCCGGCCCGGCGACGGGGCGGAAGGGCAGGCGCAGTGTCACCTTCGCGCCTCCTTCCGGCTGGTTGGAAAGCTTCAGCGTGCCACCAGAAAGCCTGGTGTGGTCGTAGACCATCGACAGGCCCAGGCCCGACCCTTCGCCGCCCTTGGTGGTGAAGAACGGATCGAGCCCGCGGTCCAACGCCTCGGCCGAAAATCCCGGGCCGGAATCGGCGACGCTGATCTCGAGCCAGGTGTCACGCACCGGCCGGGCGGTGACGGTAATCCGCCCCCCGCCCGCCCCGCCCGACACGATCGCGTCACGGGCGTTGAGGATGAGGTCGAGCAGCGCATCCTGAAGCGAGCCCGCGTCGAGCATCACCGCCCCGTCGAGCCCCGAGACCAGGATGTCCAGCCCGATCCCCTCGGGCAGCGATGGCCGCGCCATCACCTGGAGGTCGACGAGAAGGGCGGTCAGGTCCGTCGGCACCGGCCTGATCTCGCGCGGGCCGGAAATCGCGGCGATCCGGTCGAGGAGCTTGCCGCCCCTCCGCGCCGCGGCCAGGGTCGCGCGGGCCAGCGCCGCCGCCTCATCGGGCAGGCCCGCCATCCGTTCGAGCCGCCCCTGAAGCCCGAGGATGATGGTCAGCAGGTTGGCGAAGTCGTGCGCGAGGCCCGAGGTGAGCTGTGCCGCAAGCTCGCGCTTCGCCGTCTGGGCAAGGGCGGCGCGGGCCTGCGTCTCCTCGGTGACGTCCATCGACAGGGCATAGACCCCCTGCGGCTGGCCCGGCGTGCCGCCCTGGTCGGGGGTCAGCGCGATGCGGATGCGCCTGCCGGACGGCTCGTGCGTGATCTCGAACACGCTGGCCTCGCCCTCCAGCGCCCGCAGCAGCCGGGGCTCGATCCTGGCGAAGGTCTCGGGCTCCAGCACCTCGCGGACGGGGCGGCCCACGATGTCCGACAGCGAGCCCGGCATGACCGACGACAGGCGCCGGTTGGAATAGGTGCAGACCAGGTCGGGCCCGACATGGGTGATGTGTGCGGGCACCATCTCCGTCACCAGCCGGGTGCGCGCCTCCATCTGAATCAATTCGCGCTTGGCCTCCTCCAGCGCGGCGTTGGTGGCGGCACGCTCCCGGTTGGCCTGGGCCAGCCGTTCGGCATGGCCCAGGAGCTTATTGGACGCGATCTTCACGTCGAGACTGCGGCGGTTCTGGCACTATCCTCTGGCTATAAGCGCCGTGGCGGGATAGGTCGCCGGCATGAGATCCCGAGGCGCCCAGACCATCGAAGCCTTGCCGATGCTGCCGCCGCTGCCGGGCTGGATCGCCGCGCAGCCTGCCGAAACCCTTGAAGAGGCGGCGTTTCGCTCTGGTGCAGCGCTGGCGCATCTAGTTTTGGCGTCGACCCCGGAAGGCGTGCCGCAGGCGCTTTGGCGCGACCGGCTGGCGCTGGCGGCGGCGGAGGTTTGCGCAGGGCTTGCAGGGCGCAGGGAAGCGGCCAGTGCGATGCGCGATGCCCTGCATCTGGCCAAAGCAGGCGATGACCCCGGTCCGGCGGGGCGGGTCTCGCGACAATGGTCGCGGGCCGTGGCGCGCCCGATCTCTGTGACCCATCTGGCCAACTCACTTGAGGGATCCGGGCCGGAACGGATCGCTCTTTGCCTTGACGCCGCAGGACCAACGCCAGTGGACCGGGCGGCGCAGGTCATTGAAGCCGTTCTGACCGACAGTCCGCGCAGCGAGACGGCAGCGCTGATCCTTGCCGACGCAGTGCTGGCGAAATCGCTGGGCTGGACCCACGTACTGCCGCTCATTTCGCCGGCCTTGAAGGCCCGTGATCTGCGCCTGCGGGGCGATGAGTTGCTGCTGACCTGTCACCGTGCCGTTGTCTCCGGGGTTCGGCAAGCGCTGCCGCTGGCCGGGTCTCTGGCGCGGGCGGCGGCACGTCTGCGCGCGGTGGTGCCAAAGCTGCGCGCCAAGGGGGCCGCGCGGGCGGTGGAGATGTTTTTGTCGCAGGATGCGCTGGCCCCCGTGGCGCTTGCGCGAGAGATGCCGGACAGTCTGTCGGACCGTGCCGCGCGGCGGCTCTGTGAGCGGCTGGTGGAACTGGGCGCGCTGCGGGAACTGACCGGGCGGGACACATTCCGGCTTTACGGGATCTGAGCATGGCACGGCGCGAGGATCCGACGCTTGACCGTGATCCGGCTGACCTACCGCCCGATCTGCGGTGGCGGGAATGAATGCGCCGGATCGAGGCGGTGCTCTTCGCCAGCACGGCACCGGTCACCCGCGAGGATCTGGCGCGGGTCGTCGGACCAGGGGCTTCGATCGATCTATTGATCGGGGACTTGGCGGTGGATCTGGAGGGTCGTCCCTATGAGGTGGCGCAGGTGGGAAATAGCTGGTGTCTCAGGACTAAGCCTGCCTATGCCCCAGCGATCCGCGCGGCGGCGGATGTGGGAAGCCAGGCCCTGAACCTG
>JBDHSQ010000002.1:0-82947 GCA_039808285.1 Paracoccaceae bacterium | reverse complement strand
CCGCGCTGGTCGGCGAGCGCCAGCCCGCGCAGCGCGGCGTCGCGCAGTTCGGGGTCCGGGGCGGGTGGCACCGCCTCTGCCCCCGCGTGCCCGGCCAGCCCGATCGCCGCAGCGCCCGCCGCCACCCGCGACGCGAGCGCGCGTCGGGACAGCATCATCCGCGTGGGCATTTCGCCGCGGGGGGGCATCACCGAATCCTCCGGTTGCATCGAAAAAGGCCCCCTTTCTGCCGCAACCCCGCGGATCGGTCCAGCGCTTTGTTGAAACACCCCCGTCCGGGCTTTAAGTGAGGCCCGAATGCGACAGGAGTCCCCCATGACCATTCCAGCCCGCACCGACGGAGCCGCGGATGATGCTTCCGCGATCCGCGCCCATGCGCAGGTCGGGTCAGCCGAGGTCTACCTTGGCAACATTGTCGCGGTAGGATTGCTTGGGGTCGATCCCCAGCAGCACCTTGATCCCCGCAACCAGGCTCGACCCGTCCTGCCAGATCTGCGCCTCCTCGGGGTCGAAGCGCAGAAGGACGAGCTTGGGGTCGCTCTTGCCGCCCTCGTACCAGGCGGCGATGAAGGAGTTCCACAGCCGGTCGATGACCGCCGGATCATTGTCCCGGCTGACGGTTCCGTGCACGCAGGCGAACAGGTTGTGCCCCTTGTCCGCAAAGGTCGCAACGGCACCCTGTCGCGCCGTCACCTGCTGGCCGAGGTCGGTGTCGGTCGACGTGAAGAACCAGATCGGGCCCTCGCTCCCGTCCAGCAGCCCGGTCATCGGCCGCGCGTGGCCTCCATCGACTCCGGGCAGGCCCAGCATCATGGTGCGGTCGGAGCCGACCGCCTTCCAAAATTCATCCTTCAGCTCGTCAGGGGTGGGCATGATCGTCACTCCATTCATGGGTCCGCAGGAAGAACAAGCGGAGCGGAGCATGGTTCCCCTGCGGCAGGAACAAGGAGCATGTCATGACCAGCCTCACCCCGCGCGAGATCGTTTCCGAGCTTGACCGTTTCATCATCGGCCAGAAGGACGCCAAGCGTGCCGTCGCGGTGGCGCTGCGCAACCGCTGGCGGAGAAAGCAGTTACCCGACGACATCCGCGAGGAGGTCTATCCGAAGAACATCCTGATGATCGGCCCGACCGGCGTCGGCAAGACCGAGATTTCCCGGCGTCTGGCGAGGCTGGCGAAGGCACCGTTCCTCAAGGTCGAGGCGACGAAGTTCACCGAGGTCGGCTATGTCGGGCGCGACGTGGAGCAGATCGTGCGCGACCTGGCCGACGCCGCGATGATCGAGACGCGGGAGCGGATGCGCGAGGAGGTGAAGGCACGCGCCCACAAGGCCGCCGAGGATCGCGTGGTCGAGGCGATCGCCGGGGCGGACGCGCGCGAGCAGACGCGCGAGATGTTCCGCAACCGGCTGAAGAAGGGGGAACTGGACGGCACGATGATCGAGCTGGAGGTCGCCGAAAGCGCGCCGCAGATGCCGTTCGAGCTTCCGGGCCAGCCGGGCACGGGGATGATGAATCTCGGCGATCTCTTCGGCAAGGCCTTCGGCGGCCGGCGGGTGCGCAAGCGGATGACGGTGGCCGAAAGCTACGAGGTGCTGATCCAGGAAGAGGCCGACAAGCTTCTGGACGACGAGGCGGTGAAGGCCGCGGCGCTCGAGGCGGTGCAGGAAAACGGCATCGTCTTCCTCGACGAGATCGACAAGATCTGCGCCCGCGCCGAGACCCGCGGCGCGGACGTGAGCCGCGAGGGTGTGCAGCGCGACCTCTTGCCGCTGATCGAGGGCACCACGGTGTCGACGAAATACGGGCCGGTGAAGACCGACCACATCCTCTTCATCGCCTCCGGCGCCTTCCACATCGCCAAACCGTCCGACCTTCTGCCCGAGTTGCAGGGCCGGCTGCCGATCCGGGTGGAGCTTCGGGCGCTGACCGAGGAGGATTTCGTGCGCATCCTCACCGAGACCGAGAATGCGCTGACGCGGCAGTATACCGCGCTGATGGGGACCGAGGAGGTGACGGTGACCTTCACCCCTGACGGGATCGCCGCGCTGGCCGGAATCGCGGCGGAGGTCAACCGCAGCGTCGAGAACATCGGCGCGCGCAGGCTCTACACCGTCATGGAACGGGTGTTCGAGGAGCTGTCCTTCGCGGCCCCGGACCGGGCGGGCGAAAGGGTGACGGTCGATGCCGCCTTCGTCGAGAAGAACCTCGGCGACCTGGCGCGCTCTGCCGACCTCAGCCGCTACGTCCTCTGACCGCGCTGGAACGCCTGTCCCAGTTGCGCTAATCAGGGCGAGGCGAACAGTGTGTGCGGGATGCGGCGGACCTTCGGCGTAGTTGCGATCTTCCTCGGCCTCGCGGCCTGCCAGCCGCGCGGGGAGGTCCGCATCGATCCGGCGGCAGCCGCGCTGGGCACGGTCGAGACGGTGTTCGTCGGCACGACCCGCGGCGAGACGCCTGCGACGGGGGAGGAATATGGCCGTGCCCGCAGCGAGGTCACGCGCTTTGCCCGGCTCGATGTCTCCGTTCCGCCGGATCGCAAACCGGGCGCCATCCGCTTCACCCCGCCACGGCGCAAGCCCGACCCGCAGACCGACTTCGTCACGACGAAAGAGATCAGCTATCCCGAACCGCGCGCGTTCCGCGACGACCTTGCGGGCGCGCTTCGCCGCGAAGGGCGGGGTCGGCGCGAAGCGGTGATCTTCGTCCACGGCTTCAACACGACCTTTGCCGAGGGCGCCTATCGGCTGGCACAGCTCGGGCACGACCTCGATCTGAACGGTGTGCTCGTCCACTATTCCTGGCCGTCGCGCGCACATGCGCTGGGCTATGTCTATGACCGCGACAGCGCGTTGTTCGCGCGGGACGGGCTCGAAGTCCTTCTCCGGCAGGTCGAGGCGGCGGGGGCGGAACGGGTGCTGATCGTCGCCCATTCGATGGGGGCCGCGCTGACGATGGAAACCTTGCGGCAGATCGCCATCGAAGAGGACCAGCCGGTGCTGGACCGGATCGAGGCGGTGGTGCTGATCTCGCCCGACATTGACATCGACGTTTTCCGGGCGCAGGCGCGGCGGGTCGGGCCGCTTGCCAACCCGATCATCATCTTCACCTCGCGCAAGGATCGCGCGCTGGCACTTTCGGCGGGGCTGACGGGAGAGGCCGACCGGCTCGGCAACCTGACGGATGTCGCCGAACTGGGCGACCTCGACGTGACGCTTCTCGACACCACCGCGTTCTCGACCGGCGCGGGGCACTTCAACGTCGGCAACTCACCCGCGCTCCTGGCCCTGCTGGGCCGCATCGGTGACGTGGATTCCGTACTTGCCGCCGACCAGTCGGCGCGGACGGGCCTTCTGCCGGGTGCAGTGCTGACGGTGCAGGGCGCGACGCAGATCGTGCTTTACCCGGTGGCCGCGATTTCGGGACTGCAACGCTAGCGGGGACGGCGCAGGTAGACGTAGCAGGCACCGGCGCCGCCGTGCTTCATGTGAGCGGGCGCGATCTGCTGGACAACCGTGCCCAGCGGCGGCTGGCCGAGCCAGTGCGGCACCTGGTGGCGCAGCACCCCGACCCGCTGCGGAACGGGCCCCGGCTCGTCGGCCCGCTTGCCCTTGCCGGTGATGACGAGGATCAGCCGCTTTCCCGCCGAATGGGCGTTCAGGACGAAGCGGATCAGTTCCGGATGTGCCTCGGCCAGGGTCATTCCGTGCAGGTCGATCCGCGCCTCGGGGGCAAGCTTGCCGCGCGTCAGTTGCTGGTGCGTCCGCCGGTCCATCCGCAGCGGCAGGTTGGCAAGACGCTCCTCGATCGTGGTGGCAAGATCGTGGACCGCGGTCAGCGGCCGTGCAAGCTGGCCCAGGTGAAACTCCGCCGGCCCGGGTTTCGGGACGTGCGGCCTGGTCTTCGGCGCGTGTTCGTGCGGTGCGGAAAGGGGTCGGCGAGGCCGCATCGGCCGCGCCGAGGCGGCGACCTTGTCCCACAGGTCGCGCTCTTCGGCGCTGAGGCCGCGACGACGGGTCATGGCGCCACCCTGCCGGCAATGGCAGCGGGCAGGAGCGCGACAAGCCGGCCGGAAAGGCGCATCGTCCCGGCCGCTTCTCCCGCGTCTCTGCCGGTGCCGCAGAAGAGGTCCGCGCGTCCCGGGCCGGTGATTGCGCCCCCGGTGTCCTGTGCGATGGCCAGCACGCGCATCGCACCGGTCTCCAGCCAGGCCGGTGCCCCGAGGGGCACATGCGCCGGATCGACGGCGACGCTCCGCCCCGGCGTCAGCGGAAACCCCATCGCACCGAGCGGCCCCTTGTCCACCGGCAGGTCGATCGGGCGGAAGAAGACATAGGACGGGTTGTGGTTCAGAAGATCCGGGGCCGCCTCTGGGTGGCGCGCGCACCAGTCGCGTATCGCCCCCGCCGACATCGCCGCCGCGGGAACCTCACCCCGCCGGATCAGTTCCGCGCCGATCGAGCGGTAGGGGTGGCCGTTCTTTCCCGCAAAGCCGAACCGGCGGATGGTGCCGTCCCGCAGGCGGACACGGACGGACCCCTGGACCTGCGCCAGAAACGCCTCGACCGCACTGTCGAGCCAGACAAGCTCCAGCCCGGCGAGGAGATCACCCGCCACGATCTCGGCCCGGCTGGACCCGCCTCCGGCCGACAGCCCCGGGGGTGGCGCATGCAGCGGATGGCGGAAGACATCGTCGCGTTCGAGCGCGCCCGCGACCTCGGGCTCATAGTAGCCGGTAACGAGGGCGGGCCCGCTGCCGATCCGGACAGGTATGAAACGGCTTTCGAAGAAGGCCCGGGGCGCAGTGCCATCGGGGCGCGGCCATTCCGGCGGAAGGGAGCCGGCCGACACCCTATAGGCGGCGAATGCCGCCGCATGGTCATCCGCAGCCCAGCCGCGAAGCGCGCGGAACGCAAGCCGCCGCCCCGCCACGGGTCACCCGCCGGTCGCGACGAGCTGCCAGTTCGGGTCGTTCGACCCCATCTTGCGGGCAAAGGTCCACATGTCGCGCTGGCGCCGGACCTCCTTCGGATCGCCCTCGACAACCTCGCCCGCGGCGTTGCGGGCAACCGAGGTCAGCTCGCTTGCGAAGCGGACGGTGACCTCGCCCTCTCCGGTGGCGCGGTCGAACTCGGCATCCTGCAACGAAACTTCGCGGATGCCGAGGAATTCGGCCGCAACCGTGAGCCCGCGGGCCGAACGGGCCGCCACGACCTCGGAAAAGGCGTCGTGAACATCCGGGGAAAGGAAGGGCCGGACCTTCGACAGATCGCCCTTCTCGAAGGCCATCAGGATCATCTCGTAGGCGCCGCGCGCCCCGGTAAGGAAGTCGGACACTGAAAACGTCGGCTCAGCCTGCTTCATCGCGGCAAGGGCCCGGGCGGCGTCGCTGCCCTCGGGCACATGGTCGGTGATATCGCGGTCGGGACCGCCCTCGATGACCTCGAAGCGTCCCTTGCGCTCGTCAGGAAGGCGCGTCGGCGCGGCCGGCTTCTCGAAACCTTCGCGGCTGCCGAGGACATTCCTCAGACGCAGGATCAGGAAGATCGCGATCGCGGCAAGCACGAGAAGCTGGATCACGGCGTTGGTCATCGGCAAATGGCCTTTCGTGCCGCAGCGGCTGGCGGCAGGGTTGGTAAGTCGATCACACCCCACTTATGTAAGTCACCGGTGGGGTCAAGTCCACTCGGCCCCGGAAAGGACGACACATGTGGCTTCTCTTGGCGCTGGTCGCGATCCCCATGATCGAGATTGCGCTTTTCATCAAGGTCGGCGGGCTCATCGGGCTCTGGCCGACGCTTGGCATCGTGGTTCTGACCGCCGTTGCGGGTAGCTCGCTGATGCGGGTCCAGGGGGCACGGGCGCTTTCCGGTCTTCGTGCATCGCTGAATGACCTCCGCGACCCGACCGAACCCATCGCGCAGGGAGCGCTGATCCTTCTCGCCGGCGCGCTTCTGGTGCTGCCGGGGTTCCTGACCGACACGATCGGTCTGCTGCTGCTGATCCCGCCGGTCCGCCGGGCCATCCTGCGCCATGTCGCCGCCCGGGTGCGGGTGGAAGGGTTCGCGGCGGGCGGGACGGGTCCGCGGCAGGAACCGTGGCGGCCCGAGGTGATCGACGGCGAATTCTTCGAGATCGGCCCCGACGACGGGCCGCGCCGCCCGTCGGGCTGGACGCGGCATTGAGGCGGTCGCGGCAAGGTGCTACACCCCGCCGCAACCGCATTTCCTTGGGAGAGTGAGACATGGCCGAGAACGGCAACGGGAACAACGGGGCCGCACAGCCGGAGGCGCCGCAGGTCAGGATGCAGGTGCTGGGCCAGTATGTCCGCGACCTGTCGTTCGAGAACATCGTGGCGCAGAAGGGCATCAGCAATGCCGAGGTGCAGCCCGACATCCAGGTGCAGGTGAGCCTCGATGCCCGCAAGCGTGCGGTCGAGAACCAGTATGAGGTCATCAACAAGTTCCGCGTGACGTCGAAGAACAAGGCCGATCAGTCGCCCCTGTTCCTTCTGGAACTGGATTACGGCGCGGTGTTCCACATCGAGGGCGTGCCCGAGGAGCAACTGCATCCGTTCCTGCTGATCGAATGCCCGCGCATGGTTTTTCCGTTCATCCGCCGCATCGTCTCGGACGTGACGCGCGACGGCGGCTTCCCGCCTCTGAACATCGACACGGTGGATTATCTCAACCTCTACCGCCAGGAACTTGCCCGCCGCGCCCAGGCGCAGGCACAGGCGCCGCAGGTGTCGTGACCGTCAGGGCCGATCTCATCCCGACCTGGGTCGACGGGCGACTGGTTCCCTTCGACAAGATCGTGGCGCATCTCGAAGGGCGCCGGCACAAGGCGGTCTCGGTGTTCGTTCTGGAGGGCGAACGGGTGCTGATCCAGCGCCGGGCAGCCGGCAAGTACCATACGCCGGGCCTCTGGGCGAACAGTTGCTGCACCCATCCGCACTGGGGCGAGGCAAGCCGTGACTGCGCCGTTCGCCGCCTGCGCGAGGAGCTCGGCATGACCGGCATGGCGCCGGTCTTCGCCGAAACGGTCGAATACCGCGCCGACGTGGGCGGCGGAATGACCGAACACGAGGTCGTCGACATCTTCACCGCCGACGCGCCCGCCGGCCTTCGGGTGGAACCGAACCCCGTCGAGGTCATGGCGGTGCGCTGGATCGCGCTTTCAGACCTTCAGGCGGAGGTGGCTGCCATGCCCGAGTGCTTCACGCCCTGGTTGAAGATCTATCTCGCCGAGCACCGCCACCGCATCTTCCGCGCCGCCTGACCCGGCGAACTGCCGGCCGCGCGCCGCATTCCGGGCTGCCGAAGGACCGGAACCGGCAACCGGGCGCCACCCCGTTCACAAGGTCGCGCCCGCCACTGGCATTTGTGCGGATTGAGTGCGAGGTATGGTGGCGCAGGCACGGGCGCGGAGGGCAAAGGGTGACGCTGGCAGGATGGAAGGGAATCCGGGCGGGCGCCGTGGCGCTTCTGGCACCGCTTCTTTTCTCCGGGGTGGCCTCAGCCCTCGACCGCGTCGTCCTGACCGCACCGGGCGCGGAAAAGACGCTGCTCGACCGGCTCCGGGCCGCATCGCTCATCGTTGCAGCCGAGCGGGACGGCACGACCGACAGCCAGACGATCCTCGCCGCGGCGCGAGCCGATTACGCGCGGCTGATCGGCGCGCTCTATGCCGGGGGCTACTACTCCGGCGTGATCACGATCCGGATCGACGGGCGCGAGGCCGCCGAGATCGCGCCGCTCGACACGCCCGAGACGATCGGGGTGGTGGAGATCGCCGTCACGCCGGGCCCTTTGTTCCATTTTTCCAGGGCGAGGATGAAGCCCTATGCCCGCGGCACGAAACTGCCGCCGGCCTATGGAGACACGAAGCCTGCCTATTCGACGGCCATTGTCGATGCCGCCGACGCCGGCGTTCAGGGCTGGCGCGCCATCGGCCACGCCAAGGCGCGCGTCACCGGCCAGTCCATCGTCGCCGATCACGCCGCCGCGACGATCGGTTCCGAGATCCTTCTCGAACCGGGGCCCGAGGTGCGTTTCGGTGCGCTGAATGTCTCGGGCTACGAACGGATGCGGTTGCAACGCATCCTCAAGATCGCAGGCTACCCGACCGGCGAGGTCTTCGATCCGGCCAAGCTCGACAAGGTGGCGACACGGCTCCGGCGCACCGGCGTCTTCCGCACCGTCGCGCTGACCGAAGCGGAAGCGCTCGGCCCCGGCAACACGCTCGATGTCGATCTCGTGCTCGACGAGGAAAAACTGCGCCGCTTCGGCTTCGGCGCCGAAGTGGCGAGTTCCGAGGGGTTGAACCTGTCGGGCTACTGGCTGCACCGCAACCTGTTTGGCGGGGCGGAAAGGTTTCGCGCCGATGCGGCGGTGACGCAGATCGGCGGGCAGGGCACCGAGATCGGCTATGACGTTGGCGTTCGGATCGACCGGCCGGCAACCCCGGTGACCGATGCCACCGCCTTCGCCGGACTGCGCGCCTCGCGCGAAGAGGTGCTCGACCAGACGGTCGAGCGGCAGGAACTGACCTTCGGCCTGACCCGGCAATTCGGCGACCATTTCTCGGCCGAGGCGGGCATCCGCTATTTCGCGGAATCCGTCAGCGATGCCGGGGGCACGACCGATTACCGCGTGCTGGCGCTCCCGGTCAGTCTCACCTGGGACAGCCGGGACAATCCGGCCGACGCGCACCGCGGCCTTTATCTCGATGCCGACCTGACCCCGTTTTCGGGCTTCGCCGCAGCGCGGTCCGGCGGATACGTCAAGGCCGACGCGCGCGCCTACCGCGCCTTCGGCGCGGATGACCGGTTCGTCCTGGCCGGACGGCTGCAACTCGGCACCGTCATCGGGCCCGACCTTCCCCATACGCCCACCGAGTTCCGCTTCTGGTCGGGCGGCGGCGGGACGGTCCGCGGCCAGCCCTATCAGTCGCTCGGCGTGCCGCTCGCGCGGTCGGCGATCCTTTCGGTGCAGACCGGCGGCCTGAGCTTCGCCGGCGCCTCGGCCGAATTCCGGGCCGCGATCACCGATACGATCGGGGCGGTGGCTTTCTATGACGTGGGCCTCATCAGCATCGATGAGTTCTTCGGCGGCACCAGCCAGTGGCATTCCGGTGCGGGGCTCGGTCTGCGCTACAACACCGGCATCGGACCGATCCGGCTTGACGTGGCGATGCCGGTCGCCGGGCCGACGGGCGATGGCGTGCAGATCTATGTCGGCATCGGGCAGGCCTTCTGATGCGACGGCTTCTCCTGATCCTCGTGCTTTGTCTCCTGCCTTTCCCCGGCGGGGCGCAGGAGGACGCGACCGAGCGCGATCGCGATTTCCTCACGGCCTTTCTCGAGGACAATCTGTCCGGCCTCGGCAGGACGGTGCGAATAGAAGGGTTTCGCGGCGCGCTTTCCTCGCGCGCGACGTTCGATGAACTGAGCATTGCAGACGCCGAGGGCGTCTGGATCACCATCCGCGACGGCGCCATCGGCTGGAACCGCTCGGCGCTTCTGTCCGGCCGGATCGAGATCAATGAAATGAGCGCGGCCGAGATCGACCTGCCGCGCCGCCCGGCCGCGTCCGGCACGACCGCCGAGGCGTCGGGTTTCAGCCTTCCGGAACTGCCGGTTTCCGTCGATATCGGCACGCTTCGCGCCGACCGCGTGGTGCTGGGCGAGGCCCTGTTCGGTGCGGCCGCCGTCGTCAGGCTGAACGGCAGGATGCATCTGGAAGGCGGCGAGGGCACGGCGGAGCTTGCGATCGACCGGACCGACGGCCCGCGCGGAACGCTGTCGTTCACGGGACGCTATGCCAACGCCACGCGCAAGGCGACGCTCGACCTTCTCGTGGCCGAGGGGGCGGACGGCATCGCCGCCAACCTGCTCGGCCTTCCGGACCGGCCGTCGATCCAGCTTGCCGTTCATGGGGACGGCGTGATCGACGATTTCGCCACCGATGTCGCGCTGTCCACCGACGGGATAAGGCGGCTGTCGGGCCGGGTGACGTTTCTCGCCGCGGGTTCGGCCGGCGGCGCGCCGGAACGGCGCTTCGCCGCCGATCTCAGCGGCGACATCGCGCCGCTTCTTCTGCCCGACTACCGCGATTTCTTCGGCCCCGACGTGGCGCTTCAGGCTGAAGGCCGCCGTCTTCCGTCGGGGCAGATCGACCTGACGCGCCTCGATCTCGACGCGAAGGGGCTCGACCTTTCGGGACGCCTCAGCCTTGCGCCGGAGGGCGTGCCGCTCGAAGCCTCCCTGACGGTGCGGCTTGGCCTGGCGGGCGGGGGCGAGCTTCTGCTGCCGCTCTCTGGCCCGCGCACCTTCGTGCGATCGGGCGATCTGAAGCTGAGATATGACCGGACGAAAGGCGAGGGCTGGACGCTCGGGGGCGCGTTGAGCGGCTATCGGCGGACCGACCTGTCGATCGGGTCGGTGACGCTTTCAGGGTCTGGCCGCATCGGCCGGGCAGGCTCGGGTGGTGTCGGGACCGCCCGCGCGGGCGGCACTCTGACCTTCGTGGCGGCGGGACTGGAGCCGGCCGACCCCGCCATCGCCGAGGCCCTCGGCCCCGAACTGCGGGGCCGGGTGATCTTTTCCTGGCAGGAAGGCGAGCCGCTGCGCCTTCCGGTCTTCGACCTGACCGGACAGGGCTACGATGCGAAGGGCAGCGCGACGCTGACCGGCCCCGAGACTGGCACCGTCATGTCGGGTCGCGTCGCGGCATCGGTCGCCGACCTTGAGCGCTTCTCGACGCTTGCGGGCCGGCCGTTGGGGGGGGCCGGGGCGCTTGAGGTCTCCGGCTCCGCCGGCGTGCTCTCGGGGTTTTTCGACATCGAGGCGAATGTCACCGGCCGCGACCTGACGATGGATCAACCCGAAATCGACCGGCTGCTGGCCGGGGAAAGCCGCATCGCCTTTTCGGCCGCTCGCGACACGGCCGGAATCACACTCCGAAAGCTGGCGATCAACGCCGCGACGCTTTCGGCAAACGTGACGGGACAGCTTGCCACCGGCGCGTCCGACCTTCGCGCGACGCTCGATTTTTCGGACCTGTCGGCGCTCGGGCCCGGCTATCGCGGGGCCCTGACGGGAGAGGCGCGCCTGACCGAGGCGGGTGAGACGCGAACCATGACGTTCGACGCCTCGGGCAACGGATTGGGTGTCGGACAGCCGGAGATGGACAGGCTTCTCGCCGGGCCCGTGAAACTGGGCGTCGTTGCGACCGAACGCGCGGGGAAGGTCCGGCTCGAGACGCTCAGCCTTTCGAACCCCCAGTTCACCGCCACCGCCCAGGGCGCCACCCAGGGCGCGATCGAGGATACGCTGCGGCGGATCGAGCTTTCAGCACGGCTCGCCGACATGGCCATTCTCGCGCCGGGCTTTCCCGGCCCGCTGTCGGCGGCCGGAACGGTGACCGAGACGGCGGACGGCTACGCGGTCGATCTGTCGGGCGAGGGGCCCGGTGCAACGAACGCCCGCGTCAGCGGCACGCTGGCGCCCGATTTCTCTGCCGCCGACCTTTCGTTGACGGGCGGCGGCCAGTCGGCCATTGTCAATCCCTTCATCGCTCCCCGCAACGTCGAGGGGCCGGTCTCCTTCGATCTCAGGCTGAAGGGCCCGGTTTCGCCTGCGTCTCTGTCGGGCCGCGTGGCGCTGGAGGGCGGCCGCCTTGTCGCGCCCACCTTCGGGATCGAACTGGAAGGTGTGCGGCTTGCGGCCGATCTTGCAGGCGGGCGCGCCACGGTTCAGGGCAGCGCGGCCGTCCGCGGCGGAGGCGAGGTCACCCTTTCGGGCCCGGTTGCGCTTGCGGCGCCTCATGACGGCGATCTGACCATCCGCCTTGCCGGCGCGCGGCTGCGCGACCCCGAACTGTTCGACACGACGGTCAGCGGCAGCGTCCGTGTCAACGGGCCGCTTCCAGGCGGCGCGATGATTTCCGGCGCCGTGACCCTTGGCCGGACCGAGGTGCGCGTGCCTTCGACAGGCCTCGGCGCCGACCCGGTGCTGCGCGAGATAACCCATGTGCATGAACCCGCGGCCGTCCGCGCGACCCGTGTCCGCGCCGGACTGGCCGAGGTTGCGGGTGCGGCGACGCGGCGCGGGCCCTCCTTCGGTCTTGACCTGACGATCGCCGCACCCGAACGCATCTTCGTGCGCGGCCGCGGCCTAGATGCCGAACTCGGCGGGTCGCTCCGCGTCACCGGAACGACGGACAACATCGTCCCGTCCGGCCGGTTCAGCCTGATCCGCGGGCGGCTGGACCTGCTTGGCAAGCGTTTCACCATCGACGAGGGCATGATCGAGCTTCAGGGCGCATTGACGCCCTACATCCGCTTTGCCGCGGAAAGCGAAAGCAACGGGATCACCGTGACCATCGTGATAGAGGGTGAGGCTTCGGCACCGGAAATTCACTTCCTTTCCTCTCCCGAGCTGCCGGAGGAGGAAGTGATGGCGCAGCTTCTTTTCGGGCGCGGGCTGACCAGCCTTTCGCCGCTTCAGGCCGCCCAGCTTGCGTCGGCGGTGGCCCAATTGGCCGGAACGGGCGGCGAGGGGATCGTCGGCCGGCTGCGCAGTTCCTTCGGGCTCGACGACCTTGACGTGACGGCGGCCGAGGATGGCTCCGCCGCCGTGCGGGCGGGGAAATATCTGTCGGAAAAGGTCTACAGCGATGTCACCGTGGGGGCGGAAGGCAAGACGGAGATCAACCTCAACCTCGATATCCGGCCCGGTGTCACGGCGCGCGGGACGCTCGGTTCCGACGGATCCTCGGGCATCGGCATCTATTACGAGCGCGACTACTGAGACCGTCCGATCCGCGCGCGCTCCTCGTTCAAGACCGCGCCGAACAGGACGATATAGGCCGAGATGTAGAGCCACATGAGCAGTGCGACCACCGCGCCGATGGAGCCGTATATTCGGTTGTAGGTGCCGAAATAGGCAAGATAGACCGAGAACAGGATGGAAGCCGCGACCCACAGAAGCGCCGCGACAAAGGCCCCGGGCGATAGCCAGGACTGGCGGTGGCGGCGGCTCTCGGAGGTCGGCCCCCAGCGGTAGAAGAGGCCCAGAACGACGAACAGGACGGCGAACATCACCACCCACGGCAGATAGACGAGGATGAAGGCCCCTCCCTCGCCCACATGCAGGAAGTTCAGCACGAGGGGGACCATGACGACCACGCCCAGCGCCGCAAGCACGAGCGCCACGACCGCCGCAGTGAGGACGACCGACCACAGCAGCCGCATCAGACCCGGCCGGTGGGCCCGCGCTTGCATCGCATTCAGGCCGCTGACAAGGGCCGCGACCGCGCTGTGGACCGAGTAGAGCGCGACGGCGATCGAGACGGCCGTCGTCCACCCGAGGGTCCGGCCGGAGGCGGCGAGAAGCGTATCGAGCTGCGCTTCGATCAGGCCGAACGCGGCACCGGGAATGACTCCGTGGATCTGGTCCAGGTAGTCGCGCATCACCTGGGGATTGGCGAAGAAGCCCCAGATGGCGATGGTCGCGGCCATGCCGGGAAAGATCGCGAACATCGCGTAGAACGCCACGCCCGCCGACAGAAGGCCCACGTGCCGCTGGTCCATCGCGTTCCAGATGGCCAGCATCAGTCTGACAATGTAGGTCGCCGGGGCCACGTCCGCGTTCTCCGCCCGTCCTTGCGCCTGCATGTTCGCGCGCCGCATTCCGGTCCGCAATCCGGCTTGCGAAATTGCCCGGGCCTGTGACGCATGGGTGTTTCTTGAAACCGCCGCGAGCGCTATCAGGAGGGTGGGAGGATTTCCGGTGCGATTCATGGTGATTGTGGCGCTCTGCGCGGGGACGGCGCAGGCCGAGGTGCCCCGGCCGGTCACGGACGCGGACTTTGGCGCCGTGCGGATGGAAGAGGTCGGGCTTGGCCGGGCTCTCTTCTACGACCCGATCCTGTCGGGAAACCGCAACATCTCCTGCGCCACCTGCCATCATCCACGCTTCGGCACCTCGGACGGGCTGTCGCTCGGGCTGGGAGAAGGCGGTATCGGGCTCGGGCCCGCCAGGCGCCCGGATCCCGCCAACATGCCAGAGCAGCGCATTCCGCGGAACGCCACCGCCCTGTTCAACCTCGGTGCCAGGGAATTCACGACGCTTTTCCACGACGGCCGGATCGAGACCGACCCGGCGCGGCCCTCCGGCCTTCGGACGCCGCTCGAGGACGAGATGGTCGCGGGGTTCGCTTCGATCCTGTCCGCGCAGACGATGTTTCCGGTGCTTTCTCCCGACGAGATGGCGGGGCATTATCAGGAGAACGACGTCTCGAAGGCGGTGCGCGCGGGTATCATCACCGGGCCCGGCGGTGCCTGGGACATCCTGTCGAAACGGGTGGCCGCGATTCCCGGCTACCGGGCAATGTTCGAGGCCGCCCGGCCCGACATCGCCTCGGGCCGGGCCATCGCCTTCACCGACATTTCGAACGCCATCGCGGCTTTCGTGGCCTACGAATGGCGGTCCGACACCTCCGCCTTCGACGCGATGCTTCGGGGCGGACCGCCGCTTCCGCCCGCGGCGCAGGCGGGGATGGCGCTTTTCTACGGGAAGGCCGGCTGTTCGGTGTGCCATTCGGGCAAGTTCCAGACCGATCACGGCTTTCATGCGATGGGCGAGCCGCAGCTTGGCCCGGGCAAGGCGGAGCGGTTCGAGAGCCATTCGCGCGACATCGGCCGGATGCGGGTCACGAACCGCTCCGAGGATGCCTATGCCTTCCGGACACCGTCGTTGCGCAATGTGACGGCGACCGGACCCTGGGGCCATGCCGGGGCGTGGTCCGATCTCGCGGCCTTTCTTCGTCACCACTCGGACCCGTCCGCCGGCCTTTCCGGCTATGACCGTGCTCAGGCGGTCCTGCCCGTGCTGCCGGTGACGAAGCCCGACTGGGCGATCCTCGACTCTCCCGGCGAGGCGGCCGGGATCGAAGGCGCGGCGGTCGCGGGCCGGCCGGCCTCCGAGGCCGAGATCGCCCAGCTTGTCGCGTTTCTCGACGCATTGCGCGATCCGGCGGCACTTTCGGGCCGCCTTGGCGTGCCCGGAGAGGTGCCGAGCGGCCTGCCCGTGGATCGCTAGCGCCCCAGACGCAATGCCGTCTTGTCGGGGCGCACCACGGTCACGCGATCGGTGGGGATCGAGGTCCAGTCCGACACCGTGCCATCGGGCCAGATCACCCGCACCTCTGCCTGCGTCGCGGGCCCGAGGCCGAAGTGGAGCGGTCCGGCTTGCCCTCCGGCATGTCCTCCGCCCACCGTCACTTCCCGCGCGGTGGTCCTGCCCTCCGCGCGTAGCTCGACCCAGGCACCGACAGCGCCGGTGTTTCCGCTCATGTGCGGCTCTATTCCGGCCCAATGGCCCGCATCGGGCGTCGCGTTCTGCCACAACTCCATCGCGGCTCGGCGGTTCACCACGACAAGATCAAGCCGCCCGTCACCATCGAAATCCGCGAGCGCGGCGCCGCGCGAGCGCTCCGTGGTGTCGATCCCGGCCACATCGGCCCTTTCGGCAAAGGTGCCGTCCGGCCCCTGCATCAGCAGGTTGTTCGGGTCGCGCATTGCGTTCGACGGCATCTGGTCGACATTGCCTTTGGCGATGAAGAGATCCATCCGTCCGTCGTTGTCCACATCGGCGAATTCCGCGTGCCAGCCGGTCGAGGGCCGGCCGTCGTCGCCCCTGAACGGGCGTTGCGCGTAGCTGCCGATGGAGTAGGGGGCGTTGGTGAACCCGGCCCCGGTATTGAACTGCAAGAGCTGATCGCCCATCGAGGTCAGCATCACCTCCGGCAGGCCATCGCCGTTCAGATCCTGGCTGGCGATCCCCATGCCCCAAAGGGAAACGCGCGGCCAGCCCTCCGTGCGCTCGGTCAACGGATCGAGGCGGAACATCTGTTCGTAGCCTCCGCGCACGTAATACTGGCGGTCGTTCGAGATGCGAAGCTCCCGCTCTCCCGTTCGCCGCCAGTCGGTGATCAGCATGGAGAGCGCACAGAATCCCGGCGCGATGATCTCGGGCATCCCATAACGGCGGCCGGCCGGGCGGTAGAGGTCCGAGGAATCGCAGGCCTCGAACGGGCCGTCGGGGTCCGAACGGTCCACGTAGTGACCGAAGGCGAGCGTGGGGAACGCCTGCGCCCTCTCCCACGTCGCGGTGAAGGCGGTGGTCCAGGTGTCGCGGGGATGAAAACCCCAGTCGTCGGACGCGTCCGTGAAGGTGCAGTCGGGCCCGCCCCGCAGGAGAAAGTCATACCCGACCCTGAGCACCGCGAGGTCGAGCCTGCCGTCGCCGTCGATGTCGAGCGGATAGGCGCCCGTGACATGCGTCAGCTCCTGTATCCCGCCTTCGGCGAAAACCAGAGGCGCGCCGGGCCGCGCGGTGACGTTCACGAAAAGGTGCGCCGGGTTTTCGCCGCCCGCAGCGAAGATATCGGGCCGGCCGTCAGCGTTGCAGTCGAAGACGGCGACACCGCCGCCGACGAAATGCTCCCATCCGCCGGCATAGACATGCTGGGCAGGAAGCCCGTCGGCACGGTCGATGAAAACAGGTTCTGCAAAGGCCGGATCGGCGAGAAATGCCGCGAGGATGATCCGGCTTTTCATTGCGCCGCGATCTCCCGCGACGGGCTGAGAAGCTGTTCCGTCACCTCGGACAGCGCCAGTGCCGCCGCGCCATGCGCCCAGAGAAGGTCGCCCCAGGCGTGAATCTCGATCCGCGGCTCCGGTCGGCCGGTGTTGAGCGCGAGCGCCTTGATCTCGGCCAGCGTCTCGTTGGCATAGAGGTAGTCGTAGCGCATCCGTTCGCCGGAAAGGATGATCAGCTCCGGATCGAACAGGTTCACGACATTGGCGAGGCCGAGGGCGAGGTAGCGGCCCGCACGGTGGAAGATCGACCGCGCGGCGGCATTGCCGGCCTTGGCATGATCGAAGAGGCTCTCGAGAAGAATGTTGACCGACTGCGTCTCGCGGCTCGTCCAGTTGAGCGCGGTCGTCGCCTCGCGCACCAGCGCGTAGTCGGCGACATAGGCCTCCAGACAGCCGCGCTGCCCGCAGCGGCAGAGCGCGCCGTCGAGTTGAACCTTGGTGTGGCCAAGCTCCATGCCCAGCCCCTGCCCGCCACGATAGATGCGGTGATTCATGACGAAGCCCATGCCGAGCCCGTGCTCGATGGTCACGACGGCGAAATCCGACAGGCCCCGCCCGGCGCCGAACCACAATTCGGCGAGCGTCACGAGGTTCGCATCGTTGTCGATGTGGACGGGCCGGCCAAGCCGTTCGCTCGCCGCGCGTGCGAGCGGCACGTGACGGCCCGCCAGCACCGGAGACCAATGAACGACGCCCGCCGCGGAATCGACGAACCCCGGCACCCCAAGTCCGATGGCGCTGAGCCGCGAGACCTCGATTTGCGCCTTGGCACAGAGCCCCGCAACGAGCGTCGCGCTCACATCGACGAGATCGCCGATTTCCATTGCCCCGGGCTGGCGCGGGATGGCCTCGTCGGCGATGAGATTGCCGGCAAAGTCGACGATGACCGCCGTGTGCTCGCGGTCAGACAGCTTGATGCCCGCCACCAGGCGCGCATCGGCCCGCACCCCCAGCGCCACGGCCGGCCGGCCGCGGCCGCCGTCGCCCTGGTCGCGCTGGGCGGACACCTCTTCCAGCAGGCCCATCTCGATCAGTTCCGAGGTGAGCGTGGTGACGGAAGCGGGGCTCACGCCCAGTTCCCTCGCCACCTGGACACGCGGCATGTAGCCGGCAGCCCGCACCCGCTCGAAGATCTGTTGGCGCAGCGGGCGCGCAGCTTCCGAGACCGACGGGATCAGCGGTCCGCACCCCTGCGCTCGCGATTCGATGCGGCGGACCGTGCCCATCTTGCGGTGCGTCATTTCTTAGTCAGCCTAACTAAAGGGTCAAGTATTCGGCGGATGCACGCTATATTCGCTGCCTCGCAGCAACCATTTCAGTATTTTTCTTGCGCATGCCTAGTCTGATATCGCAGTTTTAATTTGACAAGTGAAATTATTGGCGCCACGTTTCCCTTGCATCGGCGAATCCGCCGATCCGGGCGGCACGCCCACGAACGGGAGGAACTTATGCACAAGTCCATTCTGGCGGCCGCAGCCCTGGCGGCCGGCTTTTCTGCCACATCGGCATGGGCACAGACGGTCGGCGTGAGCTGGTCGAACTTCCAGGAGGAACGCTGGAAGACCGACGAGGCGGCGATGAAGGCCGCGATCGAGGCGGCGGGCGGCACCTATGTCTCGGCCGACGCACAGAACTCGGCGGCCAAGCAGCTGACCGATGTCGAGGCGCTCATCGCGCAGGGCGCCGAGGCGCTCGTCATCCTTTCGGTCGACAAGGATGCGATCGGCCCCGCGATCGACAAGGCCGCAGCCGAAGGCATCCCGGTCCTGGGCTATGACCGCCTGATCGAGGATGAGCGCGCCTTCTACCTGACGTTCGACAACAAGGGTGTCGGCAAGATCATTGCCGAAAAGGTCAAGGCGGCGCAGCCGGAGGGCAACTTCGCGATCATCAAGGGCGACAAGGGCGATCCGAACGCCACCTTCCTGCTGGAAGGCATGATGGAGGTGATCGGGGCCGACGTGGACGCCGGAAAGATCAAAATCGTCGGCGAAACCTTCACCGACGGATGGAAGCCCGACAACGCCCAGAAGGAGATGGAGCAGATCCTGACGGCCAACAACAATGCGGTGGATGCCGTTCTTGCGGAAAACGACGGAATGGCGGGCGGCGTCATCGCGGCGCTGGCGGCCCAGGGCCTGACGGTTCCGGTCGGCGGGCAGGACGGTGACCTTGCCGCGATCAACCGGGTGGCGCGGGGCACCCAGACCGTGTCGGTCTGGAAGGATTCGCGCCAACTCGGCAAGGCGGCGGGCGATATCGCCATCGCGCTGGCCAAGGGCGCGGCAATGGACACGATCGATGGCGCCGTCAAGTGGTCCGGCGGCGAGAAGGGGGTCGAGATGAACGCGATCTTCCTCGCCCCGACACCGATCACCAGGGACAACATCGGCATCGCCATCGACGCGGGTCACATCACCAAGGAACAGGCCTGCGAAGGCGCCCTGGAAGGCGTCAACGGCTGCTGATCGCGCCCGCGGCCCGGCTGCCGAAGGGCGCCGGGCCGCGCGCAAGACGCCCCGCGCCGCGCGACCGCTTGCCGAACCCGGCGGCGCTGCCGTCAGGCGCCTGCATCCCACTTCTGCACCGGCGGATGAGGACATGACCCAACCCACCACCACGCCTTCCGCAACCGCAACCGGTACACCTCATCCGGCCGAGGGGCCGGTTGCCCGTTTCCTGAAGGCGACGGAGCTTGACACCCGCCTTCTCGGGATGGTCGGGGCGCTTGTCCTGATCTGGATCGGATTTCACCTCTACGGTTACTTCGCGAACGGTTTCGGCGCATTCCTGACGCCCCGCAACCTGTGGAACCTTTCGGTCCAGACCGCCTCCATCGGGATCATGGCGACGGGAATGGTGCTGGTGATCGTCACGCGACACATCGACCTCTCGGTGGGCTCCATCCTCGGGTTTTGCGCGATCATGATGGGGGTGATGCAGGTCTATGTCCTGCCGGACTACCTCGGCCTCGGCCATCCGCTGATCTGGATCATCGCTGCCCTGACCGGCATGTTGCTTGGTTCGCTGATCGGCGCCTTGCACGGATATCTCATCGCCTACGGCGGCATCCCCTCCTTCATCGTCACGCTTGGCGGGCTTCTGGTGTGGCGCGGCGCCGCCTTCCTTGTCGCGCGCGGCGAGACGATTTCGCCGGTGGATGCCACCTTTGCGCTTCTCGGTGGCGGACCCTATGGCGCGGTCGGCGCGACGGGAAGCTGGATCGTCGGTCTTCTGGCCTGCGCGGGCATCATCCTTCTGATCCTGAACGGAAGGAAGCAGCGGCGGAAATTCGAGTTTCCGCTGCGCCCGGTCTGGGCCGAGGCCTTCCTCGCGATCGTCGGCTGCGGCATCGTCATCGGCGCCGTGCTTCTGGTCAACGCCTATCCCTGGCCCAAGGGCATCGTGAAGCAGTATGCTGCGGCGCACGGGATGACCGTTCCCGAGGGCGGGCTGTTCATCAGCCACGGCTTCGCCATTCCGGTGCTGATCCTGGTCGCCGTGGGCATCGCCATGACCTTTCTGATGACCCGGACGCGGTTCGGCCGTTACGTCTTTGCCATCGGCGGCAACCCGGAGGCGGCCGAGCTTGCCGGCATCAATACCCGCTGGATGACGGTGAAGATCTTTGCGCTGATGGGCCTGCTCTGCGGCCTGTCGTCTGTCGTCGCCTCGGCGCGGCTCAATTCCGCGACCAACGCCCTCGGCACGCTCGACGAGCTTTACGTCATCGCCTCGGCCGTGATCGGCGGCACATCGCTGGGCGGCGGGATCGGGACGATCTACGGCGCGATCATCGGGGCGCTGGTGATGCAGAGCCTCCAGACCGGCATGGTGCTGATCGGCTTCGACGCCGCGATCCAGCAGGTCGTCGTCGGCTCGGTCCTCGTGCTCGCCGTCTACCTCGACAAGCTTTACCGCAGCCGCGCGAAGTGAGGGGATCATGAACGCACATGCCAAACCCACGCCGCTGGTCGAGATGCGCGACATCTCCATCGCCTTCGGTGGCATCAAGGCCGTGGATCATGTCACCATCGACCTGTTTCCCGGCGAGGTGGTCGGGCTTCTGGGCCACAACGGCGCGGGGAAATCCACGCTGATCAAGTGCCTGTCGGGCGCCTACCGGGCCGACAGCGGGGAAATCCGGATCAACGGCGAAAAGGCGACCATCGAGAACCCGCGCGACGCGCGCGGCTACAACATCGAGACGATCTACCAGACGCTTGCGTTGGCCGACAATCTCGACGCCGCGTCGAACCTCTTTCTGGGGCGCGAATTGGTGACGGCGGCGGGCCTTGTCGACGACGTGCGGATGGAGGCGGAGACGCGCAAGATCATGGGGCGGCTCAACCCCAACTTCCGCAAGTTCAACGTGCCGGTCTCGGCGCTTTCGGGCGGGCAGCGCCAGTCCGTCGCCATCGCGCGGGCGGTCTATTTCAACGCGCGCATCCTGATCATGGACGAGCCCACTGCCGCACTCGGGCCGCACGAAACGCAGATGGTGGCGGAGCTGATCCAGGAACTGAAGGCCCAGGGCCTTGGCATCTTCCTGATCGAGCACGACATCCACAACGTGATGAAGCTGTGTGACCGCGCTTCGGTCATGAAGAACGGGCAGTTGGTCGGCACGGTCAGGGTGAACGAGGTGACCGATGAGGATATTCTCGGCATGATCATTCTGGGCAAGAAGCCTGGAAGGGCCGCCTGAGATGTTCCTTGGCCTCGATCTCGGCACATCGGGCCTCAAGGGCGTTCTCGTCGATGACGACCAGCGCGTGGTGGCCGGCGCGACCGCGCCGCTTACCGTGTCGCGCCCGCACGACGGCTGGTCCGAACAATCCCCGGCGGACTGGATCGCGGCGGCGGAGGCAGTGATCGGCGGCCTGCCCGCAGCGGCGCGGGCCGCCGTTCGCGGCATCGGGCTTTCGGGGCAGATGCACGGAGCGACGCTGCTGGACGGCGCGGACAATGTGCTGCGCCCCTGCATCCTGTGGAACGATACCCGCGCCCATGCCGCGGCGGCCGGGCTTGACGCCGACCCCCGGTTTCGCACGGTCACCGGCAATATCGTCTTTCCGGGCTTCACGGCACCGAAACTCGTCTGGGTCGGGCAACATGAACCCGGCATCTTCGCGCGCGTGGCGAAAGTGCTGCTGCCGAAGGACTATCTGCGCCTGTGGCTGACGGGCGAGCATGTCTCGGAGATGTCAGATGCGGCGGGAACAAGCTGGCTCGACACCGGGGCGCGGAAATGGTCCGAGGAACTTCTTGCCGCGACCGGCATGACGCCGGACACCATGCCGCGGCTTGTCGAGGGATCGGACATCTCGGGCCGCGTCCGACCCGAGATCTCGGCGCGGTTCGGCATTCCGGCCTCGGCCGTTGTCGCCGGGGGAGCCGGCGACAATGCGGCGGCGGCGATCGGGGTGGGGGTGGTTTCGGCAGGCCAGGCCTTCGTCTCACTCGGCACGTCGGGTGTGCTGTTCGCCGCGAATGACGGCTACCGGCCCGACCCGGACGTCGCGGTTCACACCTTCTGTCATGCGCTGCCGGGCAGGTGGCACCAGATGGGGGTGGTCCTTGCCGCAACGGATGCGCTCAACTGGTTCGCCCGGCTCGCCGGGGCGGAGACGGGAACGCTGACGGCCACGCTCGGTTCGCTCAGGGCGCCGGGGAAGACGCGCTTTCTGCCCTATCTCGGCGGCGAGCGGACGCCGCTGAACGATGCAGCGATCAGGGGTGCGTTCATCGGGCTCGAACACGCGACCGACCGCGATGCAGCAACGCGGGCGGTCCTTGAAGGCGTAGCCTACGCGATCCGCGATTGCCGCGATGCGCTGGCCGCGACCGGCACGCGGATCGACAGGCTGATCGCGGCAGGGGGCGGGTCCAGATCGGACTACTGGCTTGCCGCCATCGCGACGGCGCTCGGAACGCCGGTCTCGGTTCCCGTGGCCGGTGATTTCGGCGGCGCCTTCGGGGCGGCGCGGCTCGGTCTCATGGCCGCGACGGGCGCCGGCGCCGTGATCGCCACGACACCCGCCATCGCCCGCACGTTCGAGCCCGACGCAACCCTGACCGCCGCATTCGACGACGGCTTCGCCCGCTACCGCGCCGCGCAAACCGCCATCAAAAGCCTGACCTGAGAGATTGCCATGACCGACTTCTTCGACGGCATTCCTGCCATCTGCCACGAAGGCCCGGAAAGCGACAACGAATTTGCCTTCCGCCATTACAACCCGGACGAGATGGTGATGGGCAGGCGGATGGAGGATCACCTGCGCTTTGCCGCGGCCTGGTGGCATTCCTTCGCATGGCCGGGGGGCGACCCGTTCGGCGGTCAGACGCTTGATCGCCCCTGGTTCGGCGACACGATGGACCATGCGCGGATCAAGGCCGATGCAGCCTTCGAGATGTTCGCAATCCTCGGGGTGCCGTTCTTCTGCTTCCATGACGCGGACATCCGGCCGGAGGGCCGAAGCTTTGCCGAGAGCCTGCGGAACTTCGAGGAAATCGTCGACTACATCGGACGCAAGATGGAGACGCAGCGGACGCGGCTTCTCTGGGGCACGGCGAACCTCTTTTCGCACCGCCGCTTCATGGCGGGCGCCGCGACGAACCCCGATCCGGACGTCTTTGCGTGGTCGGCCGCGACCGTGAAGGCCTGCATGGATGCCACGCATCGCCTTGGAGGACAGAACTATGTCCTGTGGGGCGGGCGGGAAGGGTATGAGACACTTCTGAACACCGACCTTGGCCGCGAACGCCGGCAGGCGGGGCGTTTCCTTCAGATGGTCGTGGATCACAAGCACAGGATCGGATTTCAGGGGACGATCCTCATCGAACCGAAGCCGCAGGAACCCTCGAAACACCAGTATGACTATGATGTCGCCACGGTCTATGGGTTCCTCAAGGATTTCGGGCTCGAGCACGAGGTGAAGGTGAACATCGAGCAGGGCCACGCGATCCTCGCCGGGCACTCGTTCGAACACGAGATCGCCCTCGCGGCATCGCTTGGAATCTTCGGCTCCATCGACATGAACCGGAACGACTACCAGTCGGGCTGGGACACCGACCAGTTCCCCGATTCGGTCCCCGAGATGGCGCGCGCCTACTACGAAATCCTGCGGGCGGGAGGCTTTGCCACGGGCGGCACAAACTTCGACGCCAAGATCCGGCGCCAGAGCCTCGACCCCGCAGATCTGATCCTTGCCCATGTCGGGGCGATGGATGTCTGCGCGAGGGCGCTTAAGGCGGCGGCCGCGCTTTTTCGGGATGGTGCGCTGGAGCGGGCGCGCGCCGAACGCTACGCCGGATGGGAGACGCCGGCAGCGAAGGCGATGCTTGATACGGGAACACTCGAGTCCATTTCCGCGAGCGTCCTCTCCCGGGGGATCGACCCGCAGCCGCGCTCCGGCCGCCAGGAGCGGCTGGAAAACCTCTGGAATCGATTCGCCTAAGGGTTGAATCCGCGGCAAGCCACCCCGCTGGATCAGCTCGCCCAGGCAGCGTCGTTGCTGAATTTTTAAGCACATGGCGGGCTGCGCGGGGCGAAAAACTCCCGACGCATTAACCATTTGCCCAGATTCCGCCGAAAAGGCGGCGCGAATCCGCCGGCATTGTCCGTTGTTTTCACACTCGAAAAATTAGGCGTCGAAATTCCGGAACGTTTCCTTCCATAGTGTCCTCACCACGGACATCTGGGGGACGTCCGGACCACCTGCCCAGGAGACTCCGGGATGGCTGCCCCCTTGTTCGAGTTCCGTAACGACGCACTCTCTCTTTGCCGGCCAAGCCCCTACGCGACCCACGGAAAGCGGCTCTTCGATCTCGTCCTCGTGGCGGTGATATTGCCGGTGGTCGTGCCGGTGATGGTTCTTGTCACCCTTGTCACCGCGCTCGGCGGCGGGCGGCCATTCTATTCGCAACTGCGCGTCGGCCGCGCCGGAGAGACATTCCGCTGCTGGAAGTTCCGCACAATGGTTCCCGACGCCGACGCCGCGCTTGCGCGGATACTTGCGGAGGATCCGGTGCTTGCCGCCGAGTGGCAGCAGACCCAGAAACTGCGGCGCGATCCGCGGGTGACGCGTTTCGGCGCCTTCCTGCGCAAGTCGAGCCTTGATGAGTTGCCGCAGCTCTGGAACGTGGTGACCGGGACGATGAGCATCGTCGGCCCGCGCCCCTTCACGCCGGATCAGCAGGACATCTACCCGGGCGGCCGCGGTTACTCAGATTACTACCGCATGCTCCCCGGTCTTACCGGGCTCTGGCAGGTAAGCCCGCGCAACCGCAGTTCCTTCGCGGAACGCGCGATCTATGACAGCGCCTATTTTGCCCAGTTGGGCCTTCTGACGGATCTGCGGATCATCCTCAGGACCGTGGGCGTGGTCCTGCGCGGCACCGGCGTCTGATCAGCCGAAGCGTTTCCAGATCGCACCTTCACCCAACGCCTCGACAAGGGCCGCATGCGCGGCCCTCTCTTCATCCGTGACCCGCGCGGGAAGCGCGACGGGACGCGGTGCCGGCTTCCAGCCGCTTGCCGGGCCTGCGCTTGCCAGACCTGCAGAAACAGCCAGCACCAGGTCGGGCTGGCGGCCGCCGATCAGTTCCAGATACACCTCAGCCAGAAGCTCGCTGTCGAGGAGCGCGCCGTGTTTTTCGCGCGCCGAATTGTCGATGCCGAAGCGTCGGCAAAGCGCATCGAGCGAGGCGGGCGCACCGGGAAACTTGCGCCGGGCCAGTGCCACGGTGTCGAGCGCACGTTCCATCGCGATCAGAGGCAGGTTCACCCAGCTCAGCTCGGCGTTGAGGAACTTCATGTCGAACGAGGCGTTGTGGATCACCAGCCGGGAATCCCCGCCCACGAAGTCGAGAAATGCCGCAGCGATCTCGGCGAACCGCGGCTTGTCGCGCAGGAAGTCGTCGCCGAGGCCATGAACCTGGAACGCTTCGGTCGGCATGGAGCGTTCGGGGTTCACATACCGGTGAAAGGTGCGCCCGGTCGGCAGGTGGTTGAAAAGCTCGATCGCGCCGATCTCGACGATCCGGTGGCCCTCGGCGGGCTCGAAGCCGGTGGTCTCGGTGTCGAGGACGATTTCACGCATGCGCAGCCCTGAGTTCGCCGATCAACTTTCGCACGGCCGCGCGGGTCTCCTCAAGGGTCGAGGTCTCGATCACATGACTCGCGCGGGCGCGTTTTTCGGCGTCGGGCATCTGCCTGGCGAGGATGGCCGCAAACTGGGATTCGGTCATGCCGGGGCGTGCAAGGACGCGGGCGCGCTGGATCTCGGCGGGGACGCTGACGACGAGGGTTGCGTCGAGCATGGACTCGGCACCTGTCTCGAACAGAAGCGGGATGTCGAGCAGCACGAGTTCGGCCCCGGCGTCGGCCGCGCGGTCGACGAAGGCGGCACGATCCGCGGCGACAAGGGGATGAACCGCCGCCTCGATCCGCGTCAGCGCATCGGAATCCGCGGCAATCCATTGCTTCAGCCGCGCGCGATCGACGGCGCCGTCGACGATCGCTGCCGGCCTCAGCGCCGCGATCGCGGCGACACCCGCGCCGCCCCGTGCATAAAGCCGGTGGACGGCGGCATCCGCATCCCAGACAGGAACGCCTTCGGCGGCGAACATCGCCGCTGTTGTCGACTTGCCCATGCCGATCGAGCCGGTGAGCCCCAGAAGAAACGGCCGGCTCATTCCGCCAGAACCGCCGCGCGCACCGCATCGTCAACCTCCGGTCGCACACCGAACCAGCGCTCGAATGCGGGGGCTGCCTGGTGGATCAGCATCCCGAGCCCGTCAACGGTGGTGCAGCCGATGCTGGCGGCCTCGTCGAGCAGATGGGTGCGAAGCGGCGCGTAGACGAGATCGGTCACGACGGCCGAAGGCGACAGCGCATCGAGGGGCACGCGGAACTCGGGTTTTCCCACCATGCCGAGCGAGGAAGTGTTGACCACGGTCGCTGCCCCGTCGAGCATGTTGCCGGCCTGCACCCAGTCGTTGACTTCGACCTTGGCGCCGAACTCCTGCCGCAGCGCCTCGGCCCGCGCGCGGGTGCGGTTTGCCAGGCGGATTTCCGGAACGCCGACTTCGATGAGCGAGGCTATGACGGCGCGGGCAGCACCCCCCGCGCCGATGACCGCCGCGGGTCCGGCTGCCGGCTGCCAGTTCGGGGCATTCTGGCGCAGGTTGGCGATGAAGCCATATCCATCGGTGTTGTCGGCGTGGATGCGTCCGTCGCTGCGGAAGATGAGCGTGTTCGCGGCCCCGATCAGCGCAGCGCGGTCGGTCACCACATCGGCGAGGGCAAGTACGCTTTCCTTGTGCGGGATGGTGACGTTGACGCCGACGAAGCCTGCCTTCGGCAGCGCGGAGATGACCTCGCGAAGGTCCGCCTGGGCCACATCCATCGGGATGTAGTATCCGGCGATACCATAGGTCTTCAGCCAGTGGCCATGAAGCCGCGGCGACTTCGAATGCGCGACGGGAGAGCCGATGACACCGGCAAGCGGGATGCGGGGATGGTCGGTCATGCCGCGATGTCGCCCCGAACGGCGAGCCAGGTCAAGAGTTCGATCAAGGGCAGGCCGAGGATGGTGAAGTGATCGCCCTCGATGTGCGAGAAAAGCCGCACCCCTTCCTCCTCGATCTTGTAGGCGCCGACGCTGTGGCGGATGCTTTCCCAGTTCCGAGCCACGTAATCGTCGAGGTAACCGTCGGACACCTCGCGCATCGTCAGCCTCGCCGTGCCGACGTGCCGCCAGAGGGGTGCGCCGGCGCGGCAGACGACCACGGCGGAAAAAAGCCGGTGGGTCCGGCCCGAGAGCGCGCGTATCTGTGCTTTTGCGGCGTCGGGATCATCCGGCTTGGTGAAGACCCCGCCGTCAAGGTCCAGGATCTGGTCGCAGCCGAGAACCAGGGCCTCGGGGTTTCTCTCGCTGACGCGGCGCGCCTTCAGTTCCGCGAGCGCTTCGGCAAGATCGCGCGGGTTGCGGCCGTCGGAGTCGAGCGCTGCCCGGATCGCGTCCTCGTCGATGCGCGCAGGACGGATCTCGGGATCGAGCCCGGCATTCCTGAGGAGCGCGGCGCGGATTTCGGAGGACGAGGCGAGGACGAGGCGCAATGTCACGGGATCATCCTGTGGGTAACGAAAGGCAAGCGCCTCCTGGAGGGGGTGGACGGGTGGGTGCCGGCGGGAAAGGTGGGGACAGAGTGGCGGTTCTGTCAATCCTCACGACATTTTGTTCCCCTGTTGATGCGGGAGCGGGGCCGGTGTGGATGACCAGTTGAAGGGCATCGGGCGGGGTCGTGCGGCGGAACAGCCTCGCTCAAACTGAAATTTCACAAGTATATGTAATATATTTGTTTTTCTTTGATGTTCGAACATTGTGCCGGTTTGTCCCCGGGTTTTCCACAGAGTGATCCGGCTGTGCATGTCCAGCCGCGAACCCGGCAAATCCACATTGCCCACAGGATCAAAAGCATCAACTTCTCTTTTCTTCCATAATGATTTTATAAGGAAGCCAATGCGCAGCGAGGGAAGGGCGCGGACGAATGGGTGACTTTCTGGCTTCGGTCTATCCCTGGACGAAGGCGCTTCACATCATGTCGGTGATCGCCTGGATGGCGGGAATATTCTACCTGCCGAGGCTCTTCGTCTACCATGCCGAGCAAGTGGAACCGGGCAGCCAGACCGATGCGCTGTTTCAGGTCATGGAACGCAAGCTTCTGCGTCTGATCATGAACCCGGCGATGACGGCGACCTGGGTCTTCGGGCTGGCGCTGGTGTTCACGCCGGGGATCGTGGTGTGGAGCGAGGTGTGGCCCTGGACAAAGGCGGCCGCGGTGCTGGCGATGACCTGGTTCCACCACTGGCTCGGCTATCGGCGGAAGGAATTTGCGGCCGGAAAGAACACGCGGACGGGCCGGACCTATCGGATGATGAACGAGCTTCCCACTTTGCTCATGGTGATCATCGTCCTGTCGGTGATCGTGAAATTCTGATCGCCGATTGACTCGGCCATCGGCCCGGGTGTATCTGGCCGCAAGCACCCCGCCGTCCGGTCAGGGGTTTTCCCCCTTCTGTCCATCGCGCCGATCCTGTCCGCGCCCGATACATCTGGTCTTGCCATGACGCATGAGCGCCTGAACCTGTCCGATCTCAAGTCCAAGAGCCCCGCCGACCTTCTGGCGATGGCCGAGGAGCTGGAGATCGAGAACGCCTCGACGATGCGCAAGGGCGAGATGATGTTCTCGATCTTGAAGGAACATGCCGAGGAAGGCTGGGAGATCGGCGGGGACGGCGTGCTGGAGGTGCTTCAGGACGGGTTCGGGTTCCTGCGCTCGCCGGAGGCCAACTATCTGCCGGGTCCGGACGACATCTACGTGAGCCCCGACATGATCCGGCAATACTCGCTTCGGACGGGCGACACCGTCGAGGGTGCGATGCGCGCGCCCGGCGAGAACGAGCGCTATTTCGCGATGACGAAGGTCACGCGGATCAATTTCGAGGATCCGGAAAAGGCTCGGCACAAAGTCGCCTTCGACAACCTGACGCCGCTCTATCCGGACGAGCGTTTGAAGATGGAGATCGAGGATCCGACCATCCGGGATCGATCGGCCCGGATCATCGACCTCGTGGCGCCGATCGGGAAGGGGCAGCGCGGCCTTATCGTGGCGCCGCCGCGGACGGGCAAGACGGTGCTTTTGCAGAACATCGCGCATTCGATCGCGACGAACCATCCCGAGTGCTACCTGATTGTCCTTCTGATCGACGAGCGCCCCGAGGAAGTGACCGACATGCAGCGGAGCGTGAAGGGGGAGGTGATCTCCTCGACTTTCGATGAACCGGCGACGCGGCATGTGGCGGTGGCCGAGATGGTGATCGAGAAAGCGAAGCGCCTTGTCGAGCATAAACGAGATGTTGTGATTCTCCTCGATTCTATCACCAGGCTTGGTAGGGCTTACAATACGGTCGTGCCTTCGTCGGGCAAGGTTCTGACCGGCGGCGTCGATGCCAACGCGCTGCAACGTCCGAAGCGGTTCTTTGGCGCGGCCCGGAACATCGAGGAGGGCGGGTCGCTGACGATCATCGCGACGGCGCTCATCGACACCGGCAGCCGGATGGACGAGGTGATCTTCGAGGAGTTCAAGGGAACCGGCAACTCCGAGATCGTTCTGGACCGGAAGGTTGCCGACAAGCGAGTCTTCCCGGCGATGGATATCCTGAAGTCGGGCACGCGGAAGGAAGATCTGCTGGTCGACCAGAAGGATCTGCAGAAAACCTACGTGCTCAGACGCATCCTCAACCCGATGGGCACCACGGATGCGATCGAGTTCCTGATCTCGAAGCTCAAGCAAACGAAGACGAACTCGGAATTCTTTGATTCAATGAACGCCTGAGGCGTTCCGATGCGGTAGGCGGCGATGGACACGATCTTTGCCCTGGCCTCCGCCCGGGGGAAAGCGGGCGTTTCCGTGATCCGGCTGTCGGGGCCCAGGGCCTGGGACGCTGTTTCCACGCTGGCGGGCAAGCTTCCGCAGACGCGTCGCGCGGCGTTGCGGCGTCTGCGGATGGGCGGGGACGTGCTTGACGAGGCGCTCGTCCTGACCTTTGCGGAGGGGGCGAGTTTCACCGGCGAGACCGCCGCGGAACTGCATGTTCACGGAGCTACGGCGACGGTGGGTGCCGTCTTGCGAGCGCTTGGCGGCATCGACGGTCTGCGGATGGCCGAGGCCGGTGAATTTACGCGGCGCGCACTGGAGAACGGACGGCTGGATCTGACGCAGGTGGAGGGGCTTGCGGACCTGATCGAGGCCGAGACGGATGCGCAAAGGCGGCAGGCGCTGCGGGTTCTGTCCGGGGCGGTGGGTGACAAAGCCGAGGGCTGGCGGCGCGATCTGATCCGTGCGGCGGCGCTTCTCGAGGTTACGATCGATTTCGCGGATGAAGACGTGCCGGTGGATACGGCTCCCGAGGTGCTGGGCCTTGTCGAGGGCGTGATGGAGGATCTCCACGCCGAAGTGGCGGGATATGGGGCAGCGGAACGTATCCGAGACGGGTTCGAGGTTGCGATCGTCGGCCGACCGAACGCCGGAAAATCGACGCTGTTGAACGCGCTTGCCGGGCGAGAGGCGGCAATTACATCGGCAACCGCGGGGACGACCCGTGACGTGATCGAGGTCAGGATGGATCTGGGAGGTCTTGCCGTGACGCTTCTGGATACCGCGGGGCTGCGTGAGGCCCGCGATGATGTGGAGTTGATCGGGGTCCGGCGGGCGGTGGGCCGGGCCGAGCGCGCCGATCTGCGGGTGTTTCTTCTGGATGATGCGGATGATGTGCCGATGGTTCCGCCGCAGCCGGGTGATATCGTCCTGCGGGGAAAGGCGGACCTGCGGCCGCAGCGAGCGGGGGATGTCCCGGCGATATCCGGAAAGACCGGAGCGGGGCTTGCGGAGCTTGTCGGAAAGGTAAAGGACATTCTGAGCACGCGTGCTGCATCGGCGGGGATCGCGACACGGGCCCGGCATCGACTGGGGTTGGAGCGCGCGATTTCGTCTATGGAATCAGCGCGGGATGAGATAGCAAGAGGTCCGCAGCGAACGGAAATCGCGGCGGAGCATCTTCGGCACGCCATCCGTGCAATTGACGCACTGGTCGGAAGGGTGGATGTCGAGGATCTGCTGGACGACATCTTCGCAAGCTTCTGCATCGGCAAATGAGGCGTTTCACGTGAAACATTCTGATGTCGTCGTCATTGGAGGCGGCCACGCCGGCGTCGAGGCGGCACATGCCGCGGCCCGCCTCGGCGTCAGCGTTGCTCTCGTGACCCTTCGGCGCGACAGCATCGGCGTGATGTCCTGCAATCCGGCCATCGGCGGACTCGGCAAGGGGCATCTGGTTCGGGAAATCGATGCCCTGGACGGTATCATGGGAAGGGCGGCCGACCGCGCCGGAATCCAGTTCCGGCTGCTCAACCGCCGCAAAGGTCCGGCGGTGCAGGGGCCCCGGGCCCAGGCGGACCGGAAACTCTACCGGGCGGAAATCCGGCGGGCCATCGAAGCGCAGCCGAATATCACCATTGTGGAGGGGGAGGTCAGCGGAGTTCTGAAGGACGGCAGCCGTTTCGCGGGCGTCGTGCTTGCCGACGGCTCCGAAATCGGATCAAGAGCGGTGGTCCTGACATCCGGCACGTTCCTGCGCGGCGTCATCCACATCGGCGACCGTCGGCAACCCGGCGGCAGGATGGGCGATCGGCCGTCGATCGCGCTCGCGGAGCAGTTGGCGTCTCTGGGGCTGCCGCTGGGGAGGTTGAAGACCGGAACGCCGCCGCGTCTCGACGGCCGGACCATCGACTGGCAGGGCCTCGAGAGCCAGGCGGGCGATGATACGGCGACCCTGTTTTCCTTCCTCCATGACCGCCCGTTCGTGCGCCAGGTTTGCTGCGCAATCACGCATACCAACGAGCGGACTCACGACATCATCCGCCGGAATCTTGCGCGGTCGGCGATGTATGGTGGTCATATCGAAGGCGTGGGGCCGCGGTACTGCCCGTCGATCGAGGACAAGGTCGTCCGGTTTTCCGACAAGGAAAGCCATCAGGTCTTTCTTGAACCCGAGGGTCTTGAAGACCATACGGTCTACCCCAACGGCATTTCGACGTCTTTGCCCCCCGATGTCCAGGAAGCCTATGTCCGGTCAATTCGGGGACTCGAATCGGTGTCGATCCTTCAGCCGGGCTATGCCATCGAATACGATTACGTAGACCCGCGGTCGCTGTGGCCGACGCTTGAGCTGAAATCGGCGCCCGGCTTATATTTGGCGGGTCAGATCAACGGCACGACGGGCTACGAGGAGGCCGCGGCGCAGGGCCTCGTGGCGGGCCTGAACGCCGCCCTCTCGACACAGGGGCGGGAGCCCGTGATCTTCAGTCGCGCGGAAAGCTACATTGGCGTGATGATTGATGATCTCGTGGCGCGTGGCGTGACCGAGCCCTACAGGATGTTCACATCCCGTGCGGAATTCCGGCTTTCGCTTCGGGCCGACAACGCCGATCAGCGACTCACGCCGCTTGCGATACGCCTGAACTGCGTCGGAGAAGAGCGGCAGAAGGCGTTCGGCGAAAAGATGGAATTGCTGGAGAAAGGTAGGGCGACGCTGGAATCCGTCGCCTTCACCCCGCGTGAAGCGGCATCGTTCGGCATGAACGTCGGGCACGACGGACAGCGGCGAACGGCCTTCACCTTGCTGTCGTTCCCGGAAATCACCTTCGACGATCTGGTTCACGCCGCGCCGCGGCTGGCGCAAATCGACGCTGCGACGCGAGTCCAGCTTGAACGGGACGCGACCTATGCCAGCTACTTGGATCGACAGAAGAGAGACGTAGAAGCCCTGCGACGCGAGGAAGCGCTGGAAATTCCCCAGGATCTGGATTTCCTCGCCCTTTCCGGGCTTTCTGCTGAAATCAAGGCGAAGCTGGCCCGCGTCCGCCCGCACACGATCGCGCATGCGGGTCGCGTCGAAGGCGTCACTCCGGCGGCGCTGGCGGTGATCCTTGCGGCGATCAAGCGCCAGGAGCGTCGGCGGTCTGCGGGATGATTGCGTCTTTTCCGGACGAATGGGCAAATGTTTCACGTGAAACGATCGAGCGGCTCGAACTATACGAGTCGCTCATCAGGAAATGGAACCCAAAGATAAACCTGGTCTCCCCGGGATCGCTCGGCGTCCTCTGGCCACGGCATTTTGCCGATTCCGCCCAGGTCTTCCAGATGGCGCCCCCATCCGTCGCCCATTGGGCAGACCTCGGCTCCGGAGGAGGATTTCCCGGTCTGGTCATCGCCATCCTCGCGGCAGAAGCAAAGCCCGGCCTTCGCATGACTCTTGTGGAAAGCGATCAGCGCAAGGCGGCATTCCTCGCCGCTGCGGCCCATAGGCTGGGCGTTGATGCGGATATCCTTGCGCAGCGGATCGAAACCCTTCCGCCGCTCGGCGCCGACGTGGTCTCGGCCCGCGCGGTCGCGCCGCTTGACACTCTTTTGGGGTATGCCGGGAGGCACCTTGCGCCGGGCGGAGTGGCCCTGTTTCCGAAAGGTGCCACAGTCGAGGCGGAACTCGCGCGCGCGCTTGAACATTGGCGATTCTCCTATCAGAAGAGGCCCAGCAAGACCGACGCCCGGGGCGTCGTCCTGATCATCGGAGGTATCTCGCGTGTCTGACCCGACGCGTCCGCCAGGGCCGAGAATCATCGCTATCGCCAATCAGAAAGGGGGCGTCGGCAAGACGACGACCGCGATCAACCTTGCCGCTGCGCTGGCGGAAGACGGGCTGAATGTCCTTCTGGTCGACCTTGACCCGCAGGGCAATGCCTCTACGGGGCTCGGCATCGAGCCGGCGCAGCGTGAAAGGACGACCTATGACCTTCTGATCGAAGATGCCGATCTTCTCGATGTGGTCCGGCCGACGCGGATCGAGGGTATCTGGCTTTGCCCCGCCACCACCGACCTGTCTTCGGCAGACATCGCGCTCGTCAGCAACGAAAAGCGCAGCTTCCTGCTCCATGACGCCCTGCGGCAGCCCGCGATCGACAGCTTCGCCTTCGACTACGTGCTGATCGACTGCCCGCCGTCCCTCAGCCTCCTCACGGTAAACGCGATGGTCGCCGCGCACGCGGTGCTGGTGCCGCTTCAGGCAGAGTTCTATGCGCTCGAGGGCCTGTCGCAACTGATGCTCACGATCCGAGAGGTGCGGCAGTCGGCCAACCCCGACCTGCGTATCGAAGGGGTGCTCCTGACGATGTACGACAGCCGCAACAATCTCTCCCAGCAGGTCGAAGCGGATGCCCGCGCCAATCTCGGCGAACTCGTCTACAAGACGATCGTGCCGCGCAACGTCCGTCTTTCCGAAGCGCCGTCCTATGCCGTACCGGTGCTCGCCTATGATACGATGTCCAGGGGCGCCATCGCCTACCGGGCCCTGGCGCAAGAGATTCTCGCCCGCCACGGCGGCAAATGACCAGGAGGGGGGACAGTCGGCCATGACCGACCGCAAGATCGAACGCAGGGGTCTTGGACGAGGCCTTTCGGCGCTGATGGCCGACGTCAATCTCGGCGCCGCGCCCCGCATGGAAGGCCGGGTCCAGCGCGCGGATACCCGCGTTCCGGTCGAGAAACTCGAACCGAATCCGGATCAGCCAAGGCGGGACTTTCCGGCCGAGGCGCTCGAGGAGCTGGCAGAATCGATCCGTGCCAAGGGTATCATACAGCCGCTCATAGTTCGAGAAAATCCAAGAAAAACAGATAGTTACGAGATAGTCGCCGGTGAGAGGCGCTGGCGGGCCGCGCAACTTGCCCAGCTTCACGACGTTCCTGTCCTGATCCGCGACCTCGACGATACCGAGGTTCTCGAGGTCGCCATCATCGAGAACATCCAGCGCGCCGATCTCAATGCGATCGAAGAGGCGCTGGGCTATCGTCAGTTGATGGAGCGCTTCGGCCACACCCAGGAGAAGGTCGCCGCCGCGCTCGGGAAAAGTCGCAGCCATATCGCGAACCTCCTTCGGCTCTTGAACCTGCCGGATGAGATTCAGGTCTGGCTGCGCGAAGGAAAGCTTTCCGCCGGCCATGCGCGCGCACTCGTCACCACCGATAATCCCGTTGCGCTGGCCCGCCAGGTCATGGCGCGCGGCCTCTCGGTGCGGGAAACCGAGCGTCTGGCAAGATCGCCGGCAAAACCGGCCGCGTCCCGCGCACCGAGCGCGGGAAAGGATGCCGACACCCGGATGCTCGAACAGGATCTTTCCGCGAATCTTCGGATGAGGGTGGTGATCGACCACAAGGGACATGACGGCGGCAACGTCATCATTTCCTACAAGTCACTCGATCAGCTCGACGAGCTTTGCCAGCTTCTCTCGCAGAACCGTTGAGGTCAGGCCTCCGGGCGGGTCCAGAGGAAAAAGGCCGCCAGACCGAGGATCGCCGCCTGAATCATGATCAGCCGCGGGTCAAGACCGAACGCCGAAGAAACCGCGAAGCTGGCAAGGATAGACACTGTTGCGGTGAATTTCGCCCGGCGGCCGATCGCGCCCCGTTCGCGCCAGGCCGAAATCGGCGGCCCGAAGACGCGACTTGACAGAAGCCGGTGATGCAGGCGTTCGGAAGATCGCGCGAAGCCGAAGGCGGACAGGAGCAGAAAGGGCACCGTCGGAAGGAACGGCACGAAGACGCCGACCGCGCCCAGCGCCAATGCCGCTAGCCCGAGTGTCAGCCAGAACGCCCGCATCACGGCATCAGCTCCCGGATCACCGCATTCAGGACCGCCCGGCCGGCCGGGGTCGGGCAGAGCCGGGTGCCCTCGCGTCGGATCATCGACAGATCCTCAAGCCGCGCCACGGCCCCAGCCGCAAGCGCCCGCCCTGCAAGCGCCGCATAACGGTCCACATCCAACCCCTCGGACAGCCGTAGCGCCATCATCAAGTATTCGGCCGCCTGATCCCCGGGACCGAGAGGCTCGCGCGGCAGCTCGCCGTGCCCGGCCGCTTCGACCTGCGCAAGCCAGGCTCCGGGCGCCCTGGGCGTGTCGGTCGCAATCCGTCGGCCCCCGAGCGTCAGCCGCCCATGTGCGCCCGGACCGATCCCGGCGTAATCGCCGTAGCGCCAGTAGATCAGGTTGTGCCGGCTCTCCGCACCTGCTCGCGCGTGGTTCGACACTTCATAGGCGGGCATTCCGGATGAAGCCAGAATATCCTGCGTTATCAGATACATATCGGCCGCCGTATCGTCATCCGGCAGGCCGGCGAGCCTGCCTGCCGCGTGGCGCGCGCCGAAGGCCGTGCCGTCCTCGATGGTCAACTGGTAAAGCGACAGATGGTCCACCGCCATGCCGAGCGCCTCGCGCAATTCAGCCTCCCAGGCGGAAACGCTCTGGTCCTGTCTTGCATAGATCAGGTCGAAGCTCACCCGCGGGAAGGCGGCCCTGGCGATGTCGAAGGCGGCGCGCGCCTCGGCCGAGCTGTGCAGCCGTCCGAGCCGCTTCAGATCGTCATCGTTCAGAGCCTGGACACCCATCGACAGCCGGTTGACCCCGGCATCGGCGTAGGCGCGGAACCGGCCGGCCTCGACGCTGCCGGGGTTGGCCTCCAGCGTCACTTCCAGATCATTTGCGACCGGCCAGGCCGTCCGCACCGTCTCGAGGATCGCCGCGATGGTGTCGGGCTCCATCAGCGACGGCGTGCCCCCGCCAAAGAAGACCGTGTTCAGGACACGGCCCTGTGTCTCGACGCCCACCCGCGCGATCTCGCCCAGATAGGCGCGCCTCCAGCGCTTCTGGTCGATCTCGGCCGCGACATGGGAGTTGAAGTCGCAGTACGGGCATTTGGAGGCGCAGAACGGCCAGTGCAGGTAAAGGCCGAAACCGCCGTGCCGCCAGTCTTCCATCTCAGACCCGAGCGAAACAGGCGACCAGCTTGCCGAAGGCATCCGCGCGGTGGCTGATCCGGTTCTTTTCCGCAGGTTCCATCTCCGCGAAGGTGCGGGTTTGGCCCGCGGGCTGGAACATCGGGTCGTAGCCGTGGCCTTGCCGGCCGCGCATCGGCCAGACCACCTGCCCTTCCACCCTGCCCTCGAAGACCTCGTCGTGCCCGTCGGGCCAGGCAAGCACCATCGTGGCGCGGAAGCGCGCCGTGCGCGGAAAAGGCGCGCGCGCCTTTTCCAACGCCTCCCAGGTGCGCGTCATCGCCTGAACGAAGTCGCGCCCGCCAGGTGTCGCCGCCCAGTCGGCGGTGTAGACGCCGGGCGCGCCCCCTAGGCCATCCACCTCGATCCCGCTGTCGTCGGCCAGCGCCGGCAGACCCGTCGCCTTTGCCGCCGCATGCGCCTTGATGCGGGCGTTGCCGACAAATGTCGCTTCAGTCTCCGCCGGCTCCGGAAGGCCCAGGTCGGCCGCGCTGACGCAGGCGATGCCGAAGGGTTCCAGAAGGGCTGCGATTTCTTCCAGCTTGCCCCTGTTGTGGGTGGCCACAAGCAACCGGTCGCCCGCGAACTTGCGCATCAGGTCGCCGCCTTCTGGGCGGCCACGAGATTCCCGATCCCCTGTTCGGCCAGGTCGAGAAGCCGCCCCATCTCGTCCCGGCTGAAGGTCGCGCCCTCGGCCGACATCTGCACCTCGACCAGCCGGCCGCGCCCCGTGAGGATGAAGTTGCCGTCGGTCCCGGCCTCGCTGTCCTCGGCATAGTCGAGATCCAGGACCGGCTGGCCGGCGTAGATGCCGCAGGAGACGGCCGCGACATGGTCGACGATCGGGTCGCTGGTGACCACGCCTGTCTTGATCAGCCGGTTGACGGCCAGCCGCAGCGCGACCCAGCCGCCGGTGATCGCGGCGCAGCGGGTTCCGCCGTCGGCCTGGATCACGTCGCAGTCGATCACGATCTGGCGTTCGCCAAGGGCCACGCGGTCCACGGCGGCGCGCAGTGCCCGGCCGACGAGACGCTGGATTTCCTGTGTCCTGCCCGATTGCTTGCCCGCGGCGGCCTCGCGCCGGTTGCGGGTGTTGGTGGCCCTGGGCAGCATCCCGTATTCCGCCGTGACCCAGCCGAGGCCGGTGCCCTTGAGGAACGGCGGCGCCTTGTCCTCGATTGTCGCGGTGCACAGGACATGGGTGTCGCCGCAACGGATCAGGCAGGAGCCCTCGGCGTGTTTGGTGACCCCCGTCTCGATCGCAATGGGTCGCATGGCATCAAGCTTCCGGCCGGAGGGTCGCATGGCATTTCCTTTTCTGGGCATCGCGCCAATTACAGGCCCGCCACGGCCGGTGGCAACCCCGGATTGACGCCGTGCCCCAAGGGTTCTTATCTCTGGGACGTGATGGCAGACAGCGACATGCACGAACGCTCCAGGCTTCTCGCCGAGATGAATGCCCGTTCCCGGGAAGTGTTCCGGCGCGTGGTCGAAACCTATCTCGATACCGGCGATCCCGTAGGCTCCCGCACCCTCACGCGCTCGATGAGCGAAGCGGTATCCGCCGCGACGATCCGCAACGTGATGCAGGATCTGGAATACCTCGGCCTTCTCGACAGCCCGCACACCTCGGCCGGCCGGGTGCCCACGCAGTTCGGGCTCAGGATGTTCGTCGACGGGCTGATGGAGGTGTCTGCCCTGTCGATGCAGGACCGCGCAGCGATCGAGGCGACCACGGGCGGCAACGAACCCGGCATCGCGCCGCTGCTCGACCGGATCGGCGCGGCGTTGTCCGGCCTGACGCACGGTGCGAGCCTCGTACTTGCACCCAAGCACGAATCCGAGATTCGCCACATCGACTTCGTCAGCCTCGGTTCAGACAGGGCTCTGGTCGTTCTTGTCTTCGTCGATGGTCACGTGGAAAACCGCGTCTTCACGCCGCCGCCCGGACAAACGCCGTCGTCGCTGCGGGAGGCGGCGAATTTCGTGAATGCCGTCGCCGAGGGGCGCACCCTTTCCGACCTGCGCGCCCACATGAGTGCCGAGATCGCGCGGCGGCGGCAGGAGCTTGATGTGGCGGCCCGGACGCTCGTCGAAAGCGGCCTCGCGCTCTGGGAAAACCAGGGCGAGACCTCCGAACGCCTGATCGTGCGCGGGACGGCGAACCTCATCGACCAGGCGGAGGATTCGAACCTGGAACGCATCCGGACGCTCTTTGACGACCTCGAACGCAAGCGAGACATTGCCGAATTTCTCGAACTAGCGGAACAAGGCCAGGGTGTGCGCATTTTTATCGGCTCGGAGAACAAGCTGTTCTCACTTTCGGGTTCCTCTCTCGTGGTCTCTCCCTATATGAACGCTGACCGGAAGATCATCGGCGCCGTCGGTGTGATCGGTCCGACGCGGCTCAACTACGGGCGCATCGTGCCGATCGTGGACTACACGGCGCAGCTTGTCGGACGGATGTTGTCTGGCGAGCGGAAGGGATAAGACGTATGAGCGAGATGAAGAAGGACGAAATCGCCGAGGATCAGGCGCAGATCGGCGATGACGCCGTCGAGACCGATGTCATGTCCGACGAGCTGGAGGCGCTGCGCGCCGAGCGGGACGAATTGCGCGACAGGTTCATGCGCGCGCTCGCGGACGCCGAGAATATCCGCAAGCGCGGCGAGCGCGACCGACGCGAGGCGGAGCAGTATGGCGGCTCGAAGCTCGCCCGCGATCTCCTGCCGGTCTACGACAACCTCAAGCGCGCGCTCGACTCGGCTACGGCCGACCAGCGCGAAGCCGCGAAGGCCCTGATCGAGGGGGTCGAGCTGACGATGCGCGAACTTGTCGCCGTTTTGGGCCGGCACGGGGTGCAGACGGTCGCCCCGCAGGTCGGTGACGCCTTCGATCCGCAGATGCACGAGGCGATGTTCGAGGCCCCTGTGCCGGGGACGAGGGCCGGGGACATCATCCAGGTGATGACGGAGGGCTTCAAGCTGCATGAGCGGCTGCTCAGGCCCGCGCAGGTCGGCGTCAGTTCGACACCGAGATCCTGAGATCGCCGCCGGAAGACGCGGGGGTTTCACACCCCCGCACTCCCGCGGGGTATTTCCGCAACGAAGAAGCCAAGGCGCTGGCAGCGCCTTTCTCAGTCCCCGAGGATCGACTTCAGGTCATAGAGCGCTGCCAGCGCCTGCAACGGCGTCAACTCGTCGGGATGGAGGGCGGCGAGGCGTTCTTCGAGTTTGGAGGGGCCCCTGGCCGGGCGCTGCGGTGCCGCGGAAACGGTGCTGAAGAGCGGCAGGTCGTCGATCAGCGCGTGCCTGCGCGAACCGCCCTCGCGCTCGCCTCTCTCCAGCGCCTCGAGCACGACCCTGGCGCGATCCACGACCGCCTGCGGCAGGCCGGCGAGTCGGGCGACCTGCACACCGTAGCTGCGGTCGGCGGCGCCCTTGCGCACCTCGTGCAGGAAGATGACCTCGCCTTCCCACTCCTTCACCGTGACCGTGGCGTTCTCGACCCCCTGCAACTTCTGCGCGAGCGCCGTCATCTCGTGGTAGTGGGTGGCGAAAAGCGCGCGGCAGCGGTTGACGTCGTGAAGGTGTTCCAGGGTCGCCCAGGCGATCGAAAGCCCGTCGTAGGTCGCGGTGCCGCGGCCGATCTCGTCGAGGATGACAAAGGCACGGTCGTCGGCCTGGTTGAGGATGGCCGCGGTTTCCACCATTTCGACCATGAAGGTGGAGCGCCCGCGGGCAAGGTCATCGGCGGCGCCCACCCGGCTGAAGAGCTGGCTCACGATGCCGACATGGGCGCGGCGGGCGGGCACGAAGCTTCCGGCCTGCGCCAGAAGGGCGATCAGCGCGTTCTGCCGCAGGAAGGTGGACTTGCCGGCCATGTTCGGCCCGGTCAGGAGCCAGATCGCGGGCGTCTCTCCCCGGGTGAGGTTGCAGTCGTTGGCGACGAAGGCCTCGCCCGCGCGCGTCAGCGCCCGTTCCACGACCGGATGGCGGCCGCCGTCCACCTCGAAGGCGCGGCTGTCGTCGACGCCGGGCTCGGTCCAGTCCTCGCCCCGGGCGAGGTCGGCGAAAGCTGCCGTCAGGTCGATCTCCGCCAGCGCGCGGGCGACCTCGGAAATGCGCGGGGCGGCATCGAGGACTTGCGCTTTCAGGCCGTCATAGAGCCGCTTTTCGATCTCGAGCGCGAGATTGCCGGCGTTCATGATCTTGGTCTCCATTCCGGACAGCGCCAGAGTGGTGAACCGCAGTTGGTTGGCCGTCGTCTGTCGGTGGATGAAGATCTGGCTGAGCGGAGCGGTCAGCATCCGTTCGGCATGGGCCGCCGTGGTTTCGATGAAATAGCCAAGCACGTTGTTGTGCCTGATCTTCAGGCTCTGGATGCCGGTCTGTGCCACGTATTCGGCCTGCATCCGGGCGATGACGCCGCGGCCTTCGTCGCGAAGCTGGCGGGCCTCGTCGAGATCAGCGTCATGACCGGGTGCGATGAATCCGCCGTCGCGCGCCAGAAGCGGCGGGTCCGCGACCAGAGCGGCATCGAGACGGGCGGCGAGATCTTCGTGGCCGCCGAGCGCGCGGGCCGCGGCGGAAAACCGTGCCGGGGCATTGCCTGGCAGCCGCCGGGCGACGGATGCGGCCCCGGCAAGGCCCGCGCGGATCGCCGCCAGGTCGCGCGGCCCCCCGCGATCGACTGCGAGGCGCGAAAGGGCCCGGTCTATGTCGGGCGTTTTGCGCAGATCGTCGCGGAGCGCGCCGGCAAGGCGCGTGTCGTCCGCGAGGAACCTCACCGCCTCGAGCCGGGCGTGGATTTCCGCAAGATCGCAGGACGGCGCAGAAAGCCGCCGTTCCAGCAGCCGCGCGCCGGCCGCCGTGACGGTGCGGTCGATCGCCGCGATCAGAGAGCCGTCGCGCCCGCCCGACAGGCTTTGGGTGATCTCGAGGTTCCGGCGGGTGGCCGCGTCGATCTGCATCGCTCCGCCGGGCAGCTCCCTGACCGGCGGGCGCAGGAGCGGCAGTTTCCCGCGCTGGGTCAGGTCGAGATAGTCGACGATCGCGCCAAGCGCCGAAAGCTCGGCGCGCCCGAAGCTGCCGAACGCGTCGAGCGAGGAGACATCATAGAGCGCCGAAAGCCGCTTTTCCGCCCCCGTGCTGTCGAAAGAGGCGCGCGAGAGCGGGGTGAGCGCCGCGCCGGAGTCAGACACGATTCCTGCGAGATCCGTCTCTTTTGCCTCGCTGACGACGACCTCCCGGGGGGCGATGCGCGCAAGGTCGCGCGAAAGGCGCGACAGCGGGCAGGCAATCACCCGCACCTCTCCCGTGGAGATGTCCGCCCAGGCAAGGGCCGCCTCGTCGCGCACCTCGGCCCAGGCGGCAAGGAAGTTGTGCCGCCGTGCTTCCAGCAGCGACTCCTCGGTCAGCGTCCCGGGCGTCACCAGCCGCACCACGTCGCGCGACACGACGGCCTTGGAGCCGCGTTTCTTTGCCTCGGCCGGATCCTCCATCTGTTCCGCGACGGCGACGCGGAAGCCCTTGCGGATCAGCGTCAGCAGGTAGCCCTCGGCCGAATGCACCGGAACGCCACACATCGGAATATCCTGCCCCAGGTGCTGGCCGCGTTTCGTCAGCGCGATGTCGAGCGCTGCGGCCGCCGCTTCGGCATCGGCAAAGAACATCTCGTAGAAATCGCCCATGCGGTAGAAGAGGAGCGCGTCCGGGTAGCGTCCCTTGATCTCGAGATACTGCGCCATCATCGGCGTCACGTTGGCGTCAGCAGACACGCGCTTTCCCCCTCAGGCCCCGCCGGACCCTACAAAAGCGGCTCCGCCCGGAAAAGCCGGTAATCCTCGTCATTGTGACAATCCGCACGGAACGCTAAGACGACAGCGCGTCCCCAGGAGAACCCGAGCCAATGTCGAAGAACCGCGTCACGCCGGAAGAAGCGCTCGCCTATCATCTGAGCCCGGTTCCCGGAAAATACGAGGTGGTGGCGTCGAAGCCGATGGCGACGCAACGCGACCTGTCGCTTGCCTATTCGCCCGGTGTCGCGGTTCCGGTGCAGGCGATCGCCGAGGCGCCGGAGACGGCCTACGACTACACCAACAAGGGCAACATGGTCGCCGTCGTGTCCAACGGCACGGCGATCCTCGGGCTGGGCAACCTCGGCGCGCTCGCCTCGAAGCCGGTGATGGAGGGCAAGGCGGTCCTCTTCAAGCGTTTCGCGGACGTGAACGCGATCGACATCGAGCTCGATACCGAAGACCCGGATGAAATCATCCGGGCGGTGAAGCTGATGGGCCCGACCTTCGGGGGAATCAACCTCGAAGACATCAAGGCGCCCGAATGCTTCATCATCGAAAGCCGGCTGAAAGAGATCATGGACATCCCGGTGTTCCACGACGACCAGCACGGCACTGCCGTGATCTGCGCGGCGGGCCTCATCAACGCGCTCGAGCTTTCGGGAAAGCGGATCGAAGAGTGCAAGGTCGTGCTGAACGGTGCGGGGGCGGCCGGCATCGCCTGCCTCGAACTCATCAAGTCGATGGGAGCGCAACACGACAACTGCATCATGTGCGACACCAAGGGCGTGATCTGGCAGGGCCGGACGGAGGGGATGAACCAGTGGAAGTCCGCCCATGCCGTACAGACGGATGCGCGGACCCTCGAAGACGCGATGAAGGGGGCGGACGTCTTCCTCGGCGTCTCGGCCAAGGGCGCGGTGACGCCCCGGATGGTCGCGTTGATGGCGCCCAATCCCGTGATCTTCGCGATGGCGAATCCCGATCCGGAGATCGCGCCGGAGGAAGCACAGGCGGTCCGGCCCGACGCGATCGTGGCGACCGGCCGCAGCGACTACCCCAACCAGGTCAACAACGTACTCGGCTTTCCCTATCTCTTCCGCGGCGCGCTGGACATCCACGCCCGCGCCATCAACGACGAGATGAAAATCGCCTGTGCCGAGGCCCTGGCACGGCTTGCGCGCGAGGATGTGCCGGACGAGGTGGCGATGGCCTATGGCCGCAAGCTTTCGTTCGGGCGAGACTACATCATTCCCACGCCGTTCGACCCGCGGCTGATCTACGTGATTCCGCCCGCCGTGGCGAAGGCGGGGATGAAGACCGGCGTCGCGCGCCGGCCGATCATCGACATGAACGCTTACGAACTGCATCTGAAATCGCGGATGGATCCCACCGCGTCGATCTTGCAGGGCATTCACGCCCGCGCGCGTCAGGCGCAGGCGCGCATGATCTTTGCGGAAGGCGACGATCCGCGCGTGCTCAAGGCTGCCGTCGCCTGGCAGCGGGCGGGGCTCGGCCAGGCGCTCGTTGTCGGGCGCGAGGCCGATGTGAAGGAAAAGCTCACGGCCGAAGGGCTCTCCGACGCGGTCAAGGAGCTTGAGGTCGTGAATGCCGCGAACACGACCCATCTTTCCGCCTACAAGGATTTCCTCTACGCGCGGCTTCAGCGTCAGGGGTTCGACCGTCAGGATGTTCATCGCCTGGCCGCGCGCGACCGGCACGTGTTCTCCGCGCTCATGCTCGCGCATGGTCATGGCGACGGGCTTGTGACGGGGGCGACACGCAAGTCGGCCTACATCCTCGGCCTCATGAACCACGTCTTCGATGCGCGCGCCGAGGACGGCGCCGTGGGGATCACCGCGGTTCTGCATCGCGGCCGGATCGTTTTCATCGGTGACACGCTTGTGCACGAATGGCCCGACGAGGAAGACCTTGCCGACATCGCCGAACGCGGGGCGGCGGTGGCGCGCGGACTGGGGATGGAGCCGCGCGTGGCGTTCCTGTCCTTCTCGACCTTCGGCTATCCGGTCAGCGAACGGGCCACGAAAATGCACCAGGCCCCCAAGGTGCTTGACCGGCGGGGCGTCGATTTCGAATACGACGGCGAGATGACGGTGGATGTCGCGCTGAACATGGAACAGATGGCGCACTATCCGTTCTGCCGGCTTTCCGGCCCGGCCAACGTGCTTGTCGTGCCGGCGCGCCATTCAGCCTCGATCTCGGTGAAGCTGATGCAGGAAATGGCCGGCGCGACGGTGATCGGCCCGATCCTGACCGGCGTCGACAAGCCGATCCAGATCTGTTCGACCGGCTCGACGGTGAACGACATCCTCAACATGGCGGTGATCGCTGCCTGCCGGATCGGGCTCGGCTCGAAGGGCCTGGGGCGCAGAGCCTAGCCGAGGAGCTTCGCGAGCCCCATTGCCACGCCAAGGTCACCCGAAACCTTCAGCTTGCCCATCATCACCGCGGTCATCGGATTGAGCTTGCCACCCAGCAGCTTGGCGAGATTCTGCTCGGAGAGCGTCAATGTGCAGTCGGTCTCCCGATCTGCGGTGGAAGCTGTCCCGTCTGCCAGAACGATCACGCCGGACGGTCCGCAATCGAACTTGAGCGTGCCGGAGAAGCGCCTGGTTTCCAGCGCCTTGCGGATATCGGCGGCGATCGCGTCAAGGGACATGCTGGCTCCGGCTGGATCGGGTGCCGCCGGCATATCGGGCAGTCCCGGTTGGCCGCAAGCGGGCCGCTACGTCATGCGAGGCATCTGGCGCGAGGCAGCCGCGTCGGCCGGGACGACACCCCGCCCGGGAGGTCAGCTTTTAGCCCGGGCGTTCCGCGTTGCGATCAGCCTGAGCCTCAGCGCGTTCAGCCGGATGAAGCCCTCGGCGTCCTTCTGGTCGTAGGCGCCGGCGTCCTCCTCGAAGGTCACGTGCTTTTCGCTGTAGAGCGAGTGATCCGACCAGCGGGCGACGGTGGCGGCGCGACCCTTGTAAAGCTTCAGCCGCACGGTGCCGGTGACATGTTCCTGCGTCTTGTCGATCAGCGCCTGGAGCGCCTCGCGTTCCGGGCTGAACCAGAAGCCGTTGTAGATCAGTTCCGCATAGCGCGGCATGATCGAATCCTTCAGGTGGCCCGCGCCCGCATCCAGCGTGATCTGCTCGATCCCGCGGTGGGCCTCCAGCAGGATGGTGCCGCCGGGGGTTTCGTAGACGCCGCGCGACTTCATGCCGACGAAGCGGTTTTCCACGAGGTCGAGCACGCCGATGCCATGCCTTGACCCGAGTTCGTTCAGCCGGGTGAGGACCGTCGCGGGCGACATGGCCACGCCGTCGATGGCCACGGCGTCACCTTTTTCGAAGGTGATCTCCACCATCTCCGGTGTGTCGGGCGCCTGCTCGGCAGGCACGACGCGTTGCAGCACGTAGTCGGGGAACTCGGCGCCCGGGTCTTCCAGCACCCGGCCCTCGGAGGAGGTGTGCAGCAGGTTGGCGTCCACGCTGAACGGCGCCTCGCCGCGCTTGTCCTTGGCGATCGGGATCTGGTTCGCCTCGGCGAACTCCAGAAGTTTCGTCCGGCTGGTCAAATCCCACAGCCGCCAGGGCGCGATGACGCGGATCGAAGGGTCCAGCGCGGCGGCCGACAGTTCGAACCGGACCTGGTCATTGCCCTTGCCGGTGGCGCCGTGAGCCACCGCATCGGCACCGTGCCGGTGGGCGATCTCGACCAGATGCTTGGAAATCAGTGGCCGGGCAATCGAGGTGCCGAGCAGGTAGAGCCCCTCGTAGAGCGCGTTCGCCCGGAACATCGGAAAGACGAAGTCGCGCACGAACTCCTCGCGCACGTCGACGACATGGATGTTCTCCGGCTTGATCCCGAGCATGATCGCCTTCGCCCGCGCCGGCTCCAACTCCTCGCCCTGGCCGAGGTCGGCGGTAAACGTCACGACTTCGCAGCCGTATTCGGTCTGCAACCATTTCAGGATGATCGAGGTGTCGAGACCGCCGGAATAGGCAAGAACGACTTTCTTCGGCTTCAGCATGGATCGGCTCCGTCCGGGTTTCGCAGGCGATTAGCGGGAAAGGAGGCCAAGGGCAAGAACGCCAAGATCACGCCCGGCCGCGCCGGTGCCCGGTTTCGGGGCGGCAACCCCGTACCCTCGGCGGCCTTGCGTCCCCTGGCGGGTTGCGCCATTGCAGGAGCATGAGCAGTTTTCTTGCCGCCGCCCGTTCCGCCACCGAGGCCCTGCGCGGCCTTTTCCCCGCGACCCCGCTGCAGCGGAACGACCACCTGTCGGCCCGCTACGGCGCCGAGATATGGCTCAAGCGCGAAGACCTGACTCCGGTCAGAAGCTACAAGCTGCGCGGCGCGTTCACCGCGATGCAGCGGGTGCGCGCAACCGATCCCTCGCAGGGCCATTTCGTCTGTGCGAGTGCCGGCAACCACGCGCAGGGCATGGCCTATGCCTGCCGCCACTTCGGGGTGCGGGGCACGATCTTCATGCCGGTGACGACGCCGCAGCAGAAGATCGACAAGACACGTATGTTCGGCGGCGAGAGTGTCGAAATTCGTCTTGTCGGGGACTATTTCGACCGGACGCTCGCTGCCGCGCAGGGCTTTTGCGGCGAGGCGGGCGCGCGGTTCCTGTCACCCTTCGACGACGAGGATGTGATCCAGGGGCAGGCGAGCGTCGCCGTCGAGATTCTCGATCAACTGCCTGTCGCGCCGGATTTGGTGATCCTGCCCGTTGGCGGGGGCGGGCTGGCCGCGGGTGTGACCGGCGTCTTCGCCGAATCCGCCCCGACGACGGAGTTCCGTTTCGTCGAGCCGCTCGGCGGTGCAAGCCTTGCCGCAGCCGCTGCCGCCGGGGAGCCCGTCACCTTGAAGCGCGTGAACAGTTTCGTCGACGGTGCCGCCGTGGCGCGGATCGGCGAACGGCCGTTCGCCCGGCTCAAGGGTATCGCGGCAAAGGACATCATTGCCGCGCCAGAAGACCGGATCTGCATCACCATGCTCGAAATGCTGAATGTCGAGGGAATCGTCCTGGAACCCGCCGGGGCGTTGTCGGTCGACGCGTTGCCCGAACTTGCCGGGGTGATCCGCGGGCGCACCGTGGTCTGCGTCACCTCCGGCGGCAACTTCGATTTCGAACGGCTGCCGGAGGTGCGGGAGCGCGCGCAGCGCTACGCCGGGCTGAAGAAGTATTTCATCCTGCGGATGCCGCAGCGCCCGGGGGCATTGCGCGAATTCCTTGCCATGCTCGGCCCGGACGACGACATCGCCCGGTTCGAGTATCTCAAGAAATCCGCGCGGAACTTCGGCTCCGTCCTGATCGGGATCGAGACCAAGGCCGCCGCCAACTTCGCGGATTTCACGCGGAAGATGGAGGACGCGGCCTTTGCCTATCGCGATATCACCGATGACGAAGCGCTTGCCGAATTCCTCGTCTGATGCGGGGTCAGGCGGCGCTGGCCGGCATGCGGAGCGGATCCGTAAGCCCTGCGAGGAATTCATCCTTCGAGATGAAATAGGCCTCCACGATCCGGGCTACGTCGATCTGTGACGTGTTGCCGGCGGCGGCCTTGCGTTCCCCATCCTGACAGAGGGCGCCGAATTCGGCAAAGCCGAGGTTCCAGGCGCCGCCCTTGAGAAAGTGCAGGTCGGCCTCGTAGCGTGTCGGCTCCGGCTGGATCTTCAACCGAAGGACGACGCTTTCCACTTCGTCCAGAAAAAGGTCCACGACCTCGGCGAAGCCTTCGCGTCCGATCTCGGTGCGCAATTCGTTTGCGCGTTGCCAATCAATCATCATCTTTTCCACCATATGCTACCCCTTGGCAGGGAAAGCATACGCGCGGTGCGTTTCCGGCCGGTTAATCCGCGCCCCGGACCGACGTCGTGCGGGGCTTCAGGCACCGTTAACTCCGCCGCCGCTAAATGGACGGATTCGCGGAGCTGCTTGGAAGGCGATGATCAAGGCGATCGTGCAGACGGAAGACGGGCGAACGCCGGGCGATCGGCCCCGGGCGGTTCGGCGCGTGCTGGTCGTCGACGACAGCCGAATGCAGCGGAAGATCCTGTCCACGCAGCTCGCCCGATCCGGCTGCGCGGTGGTGGAGGCGGGCACGGCGGAGGAAGCGTTGCAGCTATGCGACCACGAACCGCCCGATCTCGTGATCTCGGACTGGATGATGCCCGGAATGACCGGGATCGAGTTCTGCCAGCAACTGCGCGCGCGCGTCGCCGCGCATTACGTCTACTTCATCTTGCTCACGTCCAAGACGGAAACCGCCGAAATTGCCCGTGGTCTCGAAGGTGGGGCGGATGATTTTCTCATCAAGCCGGTCAGCGGCGACGAGCTGCGTGCCCGCATCGCCGCCGGCGAACGCATCTTGCGGATGGAACGGGAACTGACGGACAAGAACCGTCTCTTGTCGTCGGCGCTGGGCGAATTGCAGGGCCTTTACGATTCCATCAACCGGGATCTGATGCAGGCCAAGAAAATCCAGGAATCGCTTGTGCCGGAACGCACGCGCCGTTTCGGGGCATCGCAATTCGGTCTTCTGCTCAAGCCCAGCGGTCATATCGGAGGAGACCTGGTCGGCCTTTTTACCCCCGGATTGAATCAGGTCGGTTTCTACAGCCTCGACGTTTCCGGCCACGGCATCAGCGCGGCGTTGCTGACGGCGCGGCTCGCCAGCTATCTCTCGCCGTCGAACTTCTCGCAGAATGTCGCAATGGAGCAGCGGCAGTGGCATTTCTACGGGCTTCGAAGGCCGTCGGAGGTCGCCGCGGCCCTGAACGCGCGCATGACCGCCGATACCGGGATCGACGAGTATTTCACTATGATCTACGGCGTCGCCGACCTGTTCACGGGGTCGGTTCGCATGGTGCAATGCGGCCACCCTCACCCGCTCATTCTTCGCGCGGATGGTTCGGCCGAGTTCCTGGGGGACGGCGGAATGCCGATCGGGATGTTCCCCGACGCGACTTGGCAAGAGTTCGAGGTCGTTCTGAAACGCGGCGATCGCATCCTTCTTTACAGCGACGGTTTCACCGAATGCCCGATGAAGGAGGGCGGCATGCTGGGCGCCGACGGGCTGGTGCGTCTTGCCGGGCGCGCCGCCTGCGGGGTCGGTGACGGCGAGTATCTCGACGATCTGTTCTGGCGGTTCAGCCAGGAGATGGCACCGGGCACGGGTCTGGAAGACGACGTGTCCGCGATCATGCTCGAATTCGGGTCGGTGCGGGATTCGGCATGAGGAGCGGCGCGACGCCCTGCGCGGTCAGAGTCCTGCCACCGCGCGGGCGAAATGCCTGTCACCCGCATTGCCCAGAAGGCGGCAGGCGGCTTCGATCGGCATCCAGATCGCGTCGTGGCCCCGCTCGGAGGGTGGGCCAAGTCGCCGTACGGGGCGTGCCGTGTAGATCGTGCAGAGCTTCTCGGCCCAGCGGTCATATTCCGGCATGTAGGCGAATCGGCGGAACGCCCCGATCCGGCGCGGGGCGGCGATCGACCAGCCGGTTTCCTCCATGACTTCGCGATGAAGTGCGTGAAGCGGCAATTCTCCCGGGTCGATCCCGCCGCCCGGCAACTGGAATTCCGGTTCGGGCTCTGCCTGATGGGTCAGAAGCACCTCGCGCCCAAGCAGCAGGATGGCATAGACGCCGCGCCGGAGCCGGTAGCGCTGCCCCCGCACCAGCGGTTCACCGAACCGTCGGATCATCGCGCCCCCTTGGTGTTCCAGTTGTCGTTCCCATATTCACGCGGTATGGCAGGGCGCAAGCGCCGAGGAAACCCCCATGACAAGCCTGTCGCAGATCGCCTGGGACGATACCGTCCTTCCGTTTCAGCTTGACCGTTCGGACATCCGCGGCCGCGTGGCGCGGCTTGACGGCGTGCTTGACCGCATTCTCGCCCAGCATCGCTATCCTTCCGTCGTCGAGGCCCTGGTGGCCGAGGCCGCGGTGCTCACAGCGCTCATCGGCCAGACGATAAAGCTCAGATGGAAGCTGTCGCTCCAGATCCGCGGAAACGGGCCGATAAGGATCATCGCGACGGACTATTATGCGCCTTCTGCCGAGGGTGGCAGCGCCCGGATGCGCGCCTGGGCCTCCTACGATGCCGAAAGGCTCGATACCGATGCGCCCGGCTTTCCGCAGATCGGCAGCGGCTATCTTGCACTGCTGCTCGACCAAGGGTCCGGAACGACCCCCTACCAGGGCATCACGCCCCTGGCGGGGGGCTCGCTTTCCGCCTGCGCAGAGACGTATTTCGCGCAGTCGGAGCAATTGCCCACGCGCTTTGCACTGAGTTTCGGCCGCTCGATCCTGCCGGGGGGGGCGGAAACCTGGCGCGCCGGGGGCGTGATGTTGCAGCACATGCCCAAGGCCTCTGCCGTCGTGGCACAGGAAGGCGGCAGCGGCGAGGGCGGCCTGCTCGCGCCCGCGGACATCCTTGACGGCGAGGAGGGTGAGAACTGGTCGCGCGCGAACCTTCTGCTCGACACGGTGGAGGATCTGGAACTGATCGGGCCCGGCGTCGCGCCGACCGACCTTCTGGTGCGGCTCTTCCACGAGGAGGGCCCCCGGGTGTTCGACGCACAGACGGTGCATTTCGGCTGTTCCTGTTCCGAGGCGAAGGTGCGGCAGTCGCTGTCGATCTATTCGGCCAAGGACATCGGCCACATGACGACCGAGGCCGGCATCGTCACCGCCGATTGCCAGTTCTGCGGCGCGCATTACGAGTTCGATCCGGCGACCCTGGGGTTCGAGGCGACGAAGTCCGCCGATGACCTTTCCTGATCCGCTCGGTCCGGTGATCGCGGCGCTCGGCCGGGCCGGGCGCCCGACATCCGATTACGACCTCAATCCCGGAACGATCCTGCCGGAGGGCCGTGTGCTGCGGCCCGCCGGGGTTCTGGTCGCGCTGCGGCCCGGCCGGCGTGGGGTGGAGGTGGTCCTGACGAAGCGGTCCTCGCGGCTGAAGCATCATCCCGGCCAGATCGCCTTCGCCGGCGGCAAGGTCGATGATGGCGACGCCGATGCCGTTGCCGCCGCGCTGCGCGAGGCCGAGGAGGAGATCGGCCTGCCGCGCGACACGGTCGAGGTTCTGGGTACCGCAGAGGCACATGAGACCGTGACCGGTTTCCTCGTGACCCCGGTTTTCGCCCGGGTCAGAACCGGTTTCGTGCCGGTTCCGGAGATTGGGGAGGTGGAGGAGGCATTCGCGGTTCCGCTGTCGCACGTCGCCGATCCGGGCAACTACCGGATCGAGGGGCGGCGCTGGCGCGGCCAGATGCGTCGCTATTACACTGTGCCCTACGGACCCTATTACATCTGGGGCGCGACCGCGCGTATCCTCAGGGCGCTGGCGGACCGGATGGCGCAATGAGGATCACCGACGAATGGCTTCGGGACGAGGGGTTGCAGCTTGTGCTGCGGCTCCTGACCGATGGCGGCCATCAGGCATTTCTGGTCGGGGGTTGCGTGCGCAACGCGCTTCTTTCGCAGCCGGTGGCGGATATCGACATCGCCTCCGACGCAGTGCCCGAACGGGTGATCGAGCTTGGCCGCGCGGCGGGGCTCAAGGTCGTGCCCACGGGGATCGACCACGGGACGGTGACCGTCGTCGTCGCCGGTGAGCCGCACGAAGTCACCACCTTCCGCCGCGATGTCGAAACCTTCGGGCGCCATGCGACCGTTGCCTTTGCGATGCGGGTGGAAGAGGACGCCGCCCGGCGGGACTTCACGATGAACGCGCTTTACGCCGATGCCGAAGGCCGCATCGTCGATCCGCTGGGGGGCGGCATCGCCGACCTTCAGGCGCGCAAGGTCCGCTTCGTCGGCGATGCCGACGCACGCATCCGCGAGGACTATCTGCGCATTCTGCGGTTCTTCCGCTTCCACGCCTGGTATGGCGATGCCGAGGCCGGGATGGATGTCGAGGCGCTGGCCGCCTGTGCCACGAATACCGCCGGACTCGAGACGCTTTCGCGGGAACGCATCGGTCACGAGATGCGCCGTCTGCTCGCCGCGCCCGATCCCGCAGCGGCCGTCGCGGGAATGCAGGCGACGGGCGTTCTGATGCGGATCCTTCCGGGTGCCGAGGCGCGTGCACTCGGTCCCCTCGTGCACCTGGAGCCACCGTATGCGCCCGACTGGATCCGCCGGCTGGCGGCGCTCGGGGGCGCGGAGGCCGAGGACCGGCTGCGATTGTCGCGCGAGGAAGCGCGGAGGCTGTCGGTTCTGCGCGAGGGGCTCGCCGGCAGTTCCGGCCCGGCCGAGATCGCCTATCGCCACGGTGCCTGGGCGGCGCGCGACGTCGTGCTTCTGCGCGGCGCGCTGCTTGGTGCGGCGCTGCCGCCGGCCTGGGAGAGCGAAGTGGCGCGCGGCGCGGCGGCCGAGTTTCCCGTTTGCGCCGCCGATCTGATGCCGGACCTCTCCGGCGCCGCGCTGGGGAACCGCCTGCGAGAGATCGAGGATCGCTGGATCGCCTCCGGCTTCGGATTGTCACGGGAACAATTGCTCGCTTGAACCTCGCCCCGAGGCCGGGAAGGATCGCGGCTTGCCGGATGCGAGATCACCGACCATGAGTTACGAAGCCCTTCCCGCCCTTCTTGCGCTCGCCGTTGCCACGCTTTTCACGCCCGGGCCGAACAACGCCATGCTCGCCGCCTCGGGCGCGAATTTCGGCTTTCGTCCGACAGTCCCGCACCTGCTTGGCGTCGCGTTCGGCTTTCCGCTGATGCTTCTGATCGTCGGGCTGGCGCTGGGCGAGCTTTTCCAGACGAGCGTGCTTCTGAGCGAAAGCCTGCGCTGGGGCGGTGCGGCGCTGCTGGTGCGGATCGCTTGGAAGATCGCGTTTTCAGGCGGAACAGGATCGAAATCCGCCGGGGCGCAGCCGATGGGTTTCCTGCACGCCGCCGGGTTCCAGTGGATCAACCCGAAGGGTTGGTCGATGGCGGTTGCCGCCACATCCCAGTTCATCCGCCCCGACGCACCGATGGCCACCGCGGCGGTCGTTGCAGGCACTTTCCTGACGCTGGGCCTTCTGTCGTCCACGACCTGGACCTACGCCGGGCTTGCGATTGCGCGCTGGCTGACCACGGCGCGGCGGCTAAGGGTATTCAACCTCATCATGGCGTTGCTGATCGTGGCCTCGGTCATGGAACTCCTCCGCCACTGAGTTTCCCTTTCCGCCGGGCCGGTGTATATCCGGCCGGCAACCCGAAAGGCCCCGCGATGTTCAGGTTCTTCGAGAACCTTGTCGATCCTTACGTTCCCTACGAAGAGAAGGATGCGCCCCCCCGGCAGCTTCTTCCCTTCCTGATGGATTATGCGCGGCCGTTCCGTAGCATCTTCGTCGTGACCGCCGCGCTGAAATCGGTCGTGGCGGCGATCGAGGTGTCGCTTGTCTGGTATGTGGGACGGCTGGTCGACCTCTTGGCCGCCGGCACACCCGCCGAGGTGATACGAGATCATGGCACGGAATTCCTGCTGGCAGCGCTCGCAGTGATCCTTCTGCGCCCGATCATCTCCGGAATCGACGTCGCGCTCCTGCACAACACGATCCTGCCCAACTTCGGCACGCTGATCCGCTGGCGGTCGCACCGGCATGTTCTGCGCCAGCCGGTCGGCTGGTTCGAGAACGACTTCGCCGGCCGCATCGCCAACCGGATCATGCAGACGCCGCCGGCCGCCGGCGATGCGGTGTTCCAGACCTTCGATGCGGTGGCCTTCGCGATCACCACGCTGATCGGCTCGGTCGCGCTACTCTTCGATGCCGATCCGCGGCTGACCGTGCCGCTCCTGATCTGGATCGCGCTCTACCTTCTCCTGCTGCGCTGGACGGTGCGGCGGGTGGGCCCGGCCTCGACCCGATCCTCCGACGCCCGGTCGGCGGTCACCGGGCGGGTGGTGGACAGCTACAGCAACATCCATTCGGTCAAGATGTTCGCCCATGACACGCGCGAGATCGACTATGCCGGCGAGGCGATCGAGACCGCGCGCAAGGCCTTCCAGGCCGAGATGCGGCTCATCACCCGAATGGACGTGGCGCTGACCGCGCTGAACGGCGGGTTGATCGTGTCGGTCACCGGATTGTCGCTCTGGCTCTGGTATCACGGGCAGGCGACGGTCGGCGTCGTGGCGGCGGCCACGGCGCTGGTGCTCAGGCTCAACAACATGACCTACTGGATCATGTGGGCGACCTCGAACCTCGTGCAGGCGCTCGGCATCGTCGCCGAGGGGATGGAGACCATCGCCCAGCCGATCGGACTGGTGGACCGGCCCGGCGCGAGGCCGCTCGACTTCCGCGAGGGCCGGATCGAGATCGAGGGGCTCAGCCATCACTACGGCCGCGGGTTCGGCGGGCTCGACCGGGTGAGCCTGACGATCCGGCCGGGCGAGAAGATCGGGCTCGTCGGCCGGTCGGGGTCGGGCAAGTCGACGCTGGTGAAGCTCCTCCTGCGGTTCTACGACCCGGAGGCGGGGAGGATCCTGATCGACGGGCAGGACATCACCGAGGTGCGGCAGGACAGCCTCCGCCGCCGCATCGGCATGGTGCAGCAGGACAGCTCGCTCCTGCACCGGTCGGTGCGCGAGAACATCCTTTACGGTCGGCCCGAGGCCGGCGAGGAGGAGATGGTCGAGGCGGCAAGACGGGCCGAGGCGCACGACTTCATCCTGACCCTCACCGATCCCGAGGGTCGCCGCGGCTACGACGCGCAGGTGGGCGAGCGGGGGGTCAAGCTTTCGGGCGGGCAGCGGCAGCGCGTCGCGCTCGCCCGGGTGATCCTGAAGGATGCGCCGATCCTGGTGCTGGACGAGGCGACATCCGCGCTCGACAGCGAGGTGGAGGCAGCGATCCAGGAAACGCTCTACGGCGTGATGGAGGGCAAGACGGTGATCGCCATCGCGCACCGGCTGTCGACCATCGCGCGGATGGACCGGATCGTGGTTCTGGACGACGGCAAGGTGGTGGAGGAGGGCAGCCACGAGGAACTTCTGACGCGGCGCGGGCTTTACTCCAGGTTCTGGGAACGCCAGTCGGGCGGGTTCATCGGCACCGAGGAGACGGAGGCGGCGGAATGAAGATCGGCGACATGATCGACGCCTTCCGCCCTGCCGACGGGCCGCCGCCGCAGACGCTGGGCCGGTTCTTCCTCTGGTGCCTGTCGGGCGCGTGGTGGCCGCTTTCTCTGGCAGCCGTCCTGTCGGCCGCTGCGGGAACGATGGAGGTGGTGACGGCGTGGTTCCTCGGCGCCATCGTCGATGTGGCGCAGACCGGCAATCCGGCGACGATCCTGTCCGACCACTGGCCGCTTCTCGCGGGCTTCGCCATCTTCCTCCTGGTGCTGCGCCCGCTGGCCTTCGGCCTTTCGGCCGCGTCGAACTCGGTCGTCGTGCAGCCGAATGTGCTGCCACTCGTGCTCTCGCGGCTCCACCGCTGGACGATGGGCCATGCGGTGACCTTCTTCGACAACGACTTCGCCGGCCGGATCGCGCAAAAGCAGATGCAGGCAGCGCGCGCGGTGACCGACGTGGCGAGCGAGACGATCAACACCGTGGCCTTCGCGCTCGCCTCGCTTCTGGGGTCTGTCGCCTTCCTTGTGACCGTCGACGGCTGGATGGCCGCCGCGCTCGGCCTCTGGATCGTTGCCTATCTCTTCCTCATCCGCGCCTTCCTGCCGCGGGTGCGGGGCAAGTCGGCCGCCCGCGCGGGTGCGCGGGCGATGGTGACGGGGCAGGTCGTCGACACGATCACCAACATCAAGACGGTCAAGCTCTTTGCCCATGCCGATCACGAGGACAAGGCGGCGCTGCGCGCCATGTCGGGTTTCCGCGACACAGCGCTCGATTTCGGGGTGCTGTCCGCATGGTTCCGCCTCGCGCTCATGATCATCGCCGGGCTGCTGCCCCTGATCCTCATTGGCGGGGCTCTCCTGCTGTGGACGCGCGACCAGGCCACGACCGGCGACATCGCCGCGGCGGGCACCATCGCGATCCGCATCGCGCAGATGACCGGCTGGGTGAGCTTTGCACTGATGTCCATCTACGGCTCGATCGGCGAGGTCGAGGATGGAATGCACACGTTGACGCCGCCCCATACGCTGACCGATGCGCCGGATGCGCGCGCGCTTGGCCGGGTGAGGGGCGAAATCCGGTTCGAGAACGTGAGCTTCGCCTACGGCCGGCGCACCGGCGGGCTCGACCACATCACGCTGAGGGTCCGGCCGGGTGAAAAGCTCGGCATCGTGGGGGCATCGGGTGCGGGCAAATCGACCCTCGTCGCGCTGCTTCTCCGGCTCTACGACGCCGAGGCGGGGCGGATCCTGATCGACGGGCAGGACGTCACCGGGGTGACGCAGGAATCGCTGCGCCGGCAGGTCGCGATGGTCACGCAGGAAACCGCGATGTTCAACCGCTCCGCCCGCGACAACATCCTCTACGGCCGCCCCGACGCGACCGAGGAAGAGATGGTGGCTGCCGCCCGCGCGGCCGAGGCCGACGAGTTCATCCACACGCTTCAGGACCACAAGGGACGGACGGGCTACGACGCCCATCTCGGCGAACGGGGGGTGAAACTCTCGGGCGGGCAGCGGCAGCGGATCGCGCTGGCCCGTGCCTTCCTCAAGGACGCGCCGATCCTCGTGCTGGACGAGGCGACCTCGGCGCTCGACAGCGAGGTGGAGGCGGCAATCCAGGGGGCGCTGCACCGTGTCATGCAGGGCAAGACCGTGCTGGCGATCGCGCACCGGCTCTCGACCATCGCCGAGATGGACCGGATCGTGGTGCTCGACCAGGGACGGCTGGTCGAGGAAGGAACGCATGCGGAGCTGCTGGCGCGCGGCGGTCTCTATGCGCGCTACTGGAACCGGCAGTCGGGCGGCTTCATCGGCACCGAAGAGGCGGCGGAGTGAGGCTGACGATCGAGCGGCTCGGCCATCTCGGCGACGGGATCGCGGCCGGTCCGGTCTTCGTGCCGATGGCCCTGCCGGGCGAGGTGGTCGAGGGCGAGATCGAGGGCGGGCGGATGGCGGCGCCGAAGATCATCACGCCATCGCCCGACCGGGTGAGGCCGACGTGCCCACACTATCGCGCCTGCGGAGGCTGTGCGCTGATGCATGCCTCCGACGCCTTTGTCGCCGCGTGGAGAGAGGATGTCGTGCGGACGGCGCTGGCCGCGCAGGGGATCGAGCCGCCGCTCCGGCCGGCGATCACCTCGCCCGTCCGGTCGCGGCGCCGGGCGACGCTGGCCGGGCGGCGCACGAAGAAGGGGGCGATCGTCGGCCTCCACGGCCGGGCGTCCGGCACGGTGGTCGAGGTGCCGGAGTGTCTCGTGCTGCATCCCGACCTGACGGCCGCGCTGTCTGCGCTGGGCGAGATCACGGCGGCTGGCGCCTCGCGGAAAGGCGAGGTGGCGCTGGCGCTGACGCGTGGCGAAGGTGGGCTCGATCTGGCTGTCACAGGCGGAAAACCGCTGGAACAGAGCCTGTTCGCAACACTCTCGGCGATAGCCGGTCGGGCGGATCTGGCCCGGCTGACCTGGAACGGCGAGATCGTCGCCGGCCGCCGCGCGGTGGCGCAGCGCTTCGGCAACGCACGCGTCGTCCCGCCCCCGGGCGCGTTCCTCCAGGCGACGGACGCGGGCGAGGCGGCGCTCGTCGCGGCGGTGCGCGAGGCGGTGGGGCCCGCGCGCCGGATCGCCGATCTCTTCGCCGGGGCGGGCACCTTCAGCTTGCCGTTGTCCGAGGCCGCAGAGATTCACGCGGTCGAGGGCGAGATGGCGATGCTGGCCGCGCTTGATGCGGGCTGGCGGCAGGCGCGGGGGCTCCAGCGGATCACGACCGAAGCGCGCGACCTGTTCCGCCGTCCGCTGATGCCCGACGAGTTGAAGCGCCACGACGCGGTGGTCGTCGATCCGCCGCGCGCGGGCGCGGAGGCGCAGATGCGCGAGATCGCGGCATCGCCCGTCCGCATTGTCGCCGCCGTCTCCTGCAACCCGGTCACCTTCGCCCGCGACGCGCGAATCCTGACCGGGGCGGGATTCGCGCTCGACTGGGTGCAGGTCGTCGATCAGTTCCGCTGGTCGCCGCATGTGGAGCTTGCCGCGCGCCTCAGCCGGTAGCTCACCTTCTCGTGACTTCCCTCGCCGGCGGAAATGCGCCGACTTCCGGTGCCCGCCGGATCGGTGTAGAACGCGAAAAAACGGCGGGCGAAAAACGGTGGGCGACGGGACAGGCAGCCAGATGATGAAGCGAAGGACATTCCTGGCCACGGCCGCATTCGGCTTTGTTGGGGCTTGCGGCCATTCCAAGTTCCGCAGCTATTCCGGCCCCGAGGTGACGCAGCTTGTGGTCTACAAGGGCCAACGCAGGATGCATCTCGTGAATGGCCGGACGGCGCTCAAGAGCTACAAGATCGCGCTGGGGGGCAACCCGGTCGGGCCGAAGCAGTTCGAGGGTGACGGAAAGACGCCCGAGGGGCTCTATTTCATCAACCGGCAAAATCCCAACAGCGCCTATCACCTCTCGCTCGGCATCTCCTATCCGAGCGAGGAAGACAGCGCCCGCGCCGAAGCCCTGGGCAAGAAACCGGGCAGCGACATCTTCATCCACGGCCGGGCGCGGCAGAACCGCGGCCGCGGCCGCGACTGGACGGCGGGCTGCATCGCGGTGAAGGACCGCGAGATGGAGGAAATCTATTCGATGGTGCGCATCGGCACCCCGATCTTCATCCTGCCTTGATGTGTTGGCGGCCAGAAGCGACCGCCTTTCAATATTTTAGCCGCCGGTGACCAGAGTCCACCAGATCTTGCCGCCGGGTTCCTGGAACCAGGCGAAACCGACATCGCGCGCCGCCGGGTCGAGGACGACCGCGCGGGTGTCGGCAAGCTCCATCCACGCGCCCAGCGTCTCGAGTTCCGTCTCGTAGGTCTCCGAGATGTTCTCGCCGAGCATCCGTCCCGGGTAGCCGGTCCGCTGGACGCGCAGGAGTGGCGATGATCCGTCGGATCCGAAGTGCCAGGGCCGGTTCTGCACCGCCATGTCGCGGGAATGGGTCGCCGCGGCGGCGGTCAGAAGCGGGTTCAGCGTGAGAGGGGCCGCGCCCTTGGCGGACCGCAGCGAATTGATCGAATCCACCATCGAATAGGTGATGCGGCTCTCATCGCCCGGCTTGATCATGTAGGTCCGTGGAAGCGGCCGTCCATCGGGACCGAGGGGCGTGGGCTCGGTCGTGCAACCGGCAAGGGCAAGGACGGCGGCAAGGCAAAGGGTCAGCAGACGGGTCATCGGGCAACCTTCGAGATTTCGCGTGCCGTCCTTTACAGGCTCGGCGCGCACTGTTCAACGCGCTGATCGGGTGGCAGGGCGGCGTCGCCGGGAGGTGACACGAGAGTGAATTGAAAAATCCGCCGGGGCGCCTATGGTGCCCGCGAATCCTGTGCCGCGGCGCGGCACGGACAGAACACGGATCATCAGACCGGGACCTAGAGGATGAGCACCGAACCCCCCCGCCGCTTCAGCCGCCGCGCCGTCATCGGCCGCGCCGCCGCAGCTCTTGGCACCGCGCTTGCCGCCCCTGCCCTGGCGCAGACGGGCGCGGAGACGACCGAATTCGAGAACGACCTCAATTCGAACATCCGCCGCAACATCTCGAGCTTCCGCGCGCTTCAGTGGCAGCCCTATTTCGCCGACACCCGGAACGGGGCGATCCTCGTCGACACGACGTCGCGGGCGTTGCATTTCTGGTCGGCGGACCAGACGATCTACCGTCTTTACCCGACGAGCGTACCCCTGACCGAAGACCTGACCCGGCGCGGCCGGACCGAAGTGGTGCAGAAGGTGACGAACCCGCCCTGGCGCCCGACTCCGGCGATGCGCGAACGCAATCCCGAATGGCCGGAGTTCGTGCAGGGCGGCGCGCCGGAAAACCCTCTCGGCCCCTTCGCACTTTACCTGAGCTGGCAGTACTACCGCATCCACGGCACCCACGATACGCGCAAGATCGGCCGCCGCTCATCCAACGGTTGCATCGGGTTGTATAATGAGCACATCACCGAACTCTATTCCCTGGCGCAAGTCGGCACGCAGGTGTTGCTTATATGACGACACGGGCAAAACTTTCGTGGCCTGACAAGCACGGCGTTGCATGAAACAAGGCGGGTGCGGTAGTTGGGAAACGAGGTGTTATGACTGCCGCGGCGACCTCAGAGAACCATATGCCGCGGTCACATGGAGAGTTAGATGAAGAAGCTTGCGCTCGCTGCTGCCCTTTCGCTCGCTGCTACCTCGGCTATCGCCGGTGGCGTGGAACCCGTCATGGAGCCGGCTCCGGTCGAACAGGCCGCGTCGTCGTCGAACGGCGGCCTGATCGTTCCGCTGCTGCTTCTGGTGCTCGTCGCCGCTGCTGCCAGCAACTGATCTTTCGGCTCAGGCCGAAATGGAAAGGGCGGTGGGTTTCCACCGCCTTTTTCATTTGCGTCCCGGTCAGTCGGCCCAGCCGGCGAGGTTCGCGCCAAGCACGGCCATGAGCGCCGCGATATGTGCGTCGTCGTCGTTCAGGCAGGGGATGTAGGTAAATTCCTCGCCGCCCGCGTGCACGAAGGCCTCGCGGATTTCGCCCTGGATTTCCTCCAGCGTCTCGATGCAGTCGGCGGCGAAGGCCGGCGAGATCACGGCGATCCGCCTCTTGCCCGCCCTGGCAAGCTCTGCCACGTGCTCGACGGTGTAGGGCCTCAGCCATTCCTCCCGCCCGAAGACCGACTGGAACGTGATGTCGATCGAGCCCGCGGGCCAGCCCAGCCGTTCGCGAAGCAGGCGCGAGGTCTTCTGGCACTGGCAATGATAGGGGTCGCCCTCCAGCAGATAGCGCTTCGGCATTCCGTGGTAGGACGCGACCAGCACGTCGGGCCTGTGGCCAAGCCCGGCGTAGGCGCGCTCGACCGATTGCGCCAGCGCCTCGATGTAAAGCGGGTGGTCGAAGTATTCCGGCACGGTCCGCACCGCGGGCTGGCGTTTCTCCCGCATCATCGCGCGGAAGAACTCGTCGTTGGCGGTGGCCGACGTGGCGCCCGCATACTGCGGGTAAAGCGGCAGAAAGACGATTTTCTCGCAGCCCGCAGCCACCATCCGGCGCACCACGGCCCCCGTCGAGGGGTTGCCGTAGCGCATGCAGAAATCCACCATGATGCCATTGCCGTAGCGGGTCGCGACAGCCGCGCGCAGTTTCTCGACCTGCTGCCGGGTGATCGTCATGAGCGGGCTTTCGCCCTTGTCGTGATTCCAGATCTTCCGGTAGTTCGAACCCGAAGTGAACGGCCGCTTCGACAGGATGACGAACTGAAGCAGCGGCTGCCATTTCCAGGCCGGAAAGTCGATGACGCGCCTGTCCGAAAGGAACTCGTTCAGATACCGTCGCATCGACCAGTAGTCGTGGTTGTCCGGAGTGCCGAGGTTCGCCACCAGAACGCCGATCCGTGCCTTTGCCACGGGCGGATGGTCCGCGGGGGCGCAGGCCAGACGGCCCTCGCCGGGGCGAACGGTTTCGGCTTGCATGGTCTCTCCTTCACTTCGTCCGTTCGACATAGGCGGAAATCAACGGGCGTCAATCGCCGAGATCGTGAAGGGGGGTTTCGGCCGCATCCAGCGCGTCTGCCAGCCGCCGCGCGGCCGAACCGGGGCGCAGCGGCTTTTGCTGGCCGGGATGCGGCGCCCAGCCGGTCAGCCAGATCGACTCGAACGTGGCGGCGATCCGGCCACCGCCCGCGGAGTATGCCTCGGCATAGCGCGCGGCCGCCTCGGGAAAGAGCGCGCGGGGCGTGGCCCTGCGGCTGCGCCGGGCGAGCGCGTTGCCTTCGCCCATCGCGCGAAGGTCGGCGATCAGGTGGAACATCGTGGCATAGGTGACGGTCCTTTTCACCGCATCGGCAACCGGCAGGGCAAAGTCGGCGCGTTGCAGCAGGGCGCCGAGGTCGCGAATCTCGGCCATCGGCAGAACCCGGGGAGAGAGCCCGCCGGTCAGCCGGGATTCCGCCTCGGCCAGCGCGGCGCGCAGTTCGGCAAGCGTCTGTCCGCCGAACATGACGCCCAGGAACAACCCGTCGGGACGCAGCGCGCGGCGGCACTGGATCAACTGGCCCACCGGGTCGTTCGCCCAGTGGAGCGACAGCGCATGGATCACCAGATCATGCGCGCCTTCCTCCAGCGCCAGCACCTCGTCGTCCGCGATGATGCGGGCATCTGGCAGGATTTCACGCCAGGGGCCGGGGAAAACGGCCACGACGGCGGGCTTCGTAAAGGTTTTGTTAACCTCGCTCAGTCTTTCCTTGGCCTCTGCGGCGGCGTCCTCGTGCAGGAACAGTTCGGCGCCGCGGGCGAGTGCGCGGGCGCGGTTGCGGGCAAGGGCGGCGCGATCGGTGAGGTCGGGCGGAAGGGACATGATCGGCGAACCTAGGCTGCTTCGCGCGGGAATCCAAGAAGCGCTGCAACTTCTCTTTCCGCCTCAGTGCATCTCCTGCGGTGAACCCACGGTCAGCGATTTTGGCCTCTGCGGCGCCTGCTGGCGGCAGACGCCCTTCGTCAGCGGCCTCGTCTGCGACCGGTGCGGCACACCGCTGCCCGGCGCGGAGGAGGGGCGGGCAGAGTTCTGCGACGATTGCCTGACGACCGCCCGGCCGTGGGAACGGGGCCGCTCGGCGCTGCTTTACCGCGACAACGCCAGAAAGATGGTACTCGCACTCAAGCACGGCGACCGGCTCGATCTTGCCCGACCGGCCGGGGAATGGCTGTTCCGTGCGGCCAGACCCATCCTCGCAGAAGGGATGCTCGTCGCCCCCGTGCCCCTGCACTGGACGCGGCTGTTCCGGCGGCGCTTCAACCAGTCGGCGCTTCTGTCGCGCGCGCTTGCGCGGGCGGCCGGGCTCGACCACTGCCCCGACCTTCTGGTGCGCGCGCGGCGGACCGGAAGCCAGGAAGGGCGCGACCGCGACGGGCGCTTCGCCAATCTTGCCGGCGCGATCCGCGTCCACCCGCGCCGCATGGACCGGACCGCGGGGCGCGCCGTCCTTCTGGTCGATGACGTGATGACCTCGGGCGCGACGCTGGCGGCGGCAGCGGATGCCTGTCTTGGCGCCGGCGCGGCCTCGGTCTCGGTCGTGACACTGGCGCGCGTTGCGAAGGATGCCTAAATCCCTATAGTTGCGCCAACTTCCGGATAGAGGCCCGAATGCCCCGCGTCGAAATCTACACCACGCCCTGGTGCCCCTACTGCGTTGCCGCCAAGCGGCTGCTGGAGCGGAAGGGTGCGCCGTATGAGGAAACCGACGTCTCGCGCGATCCGGCGCTCCGGTCGGCGATGACGCAGCGGGCCGGACGCTACACCGTGCCGCAGATTTTCATCGGCGGCCGCCACGTCGGCGGCTGCGACGACCTCCACGCGCTTGACCGCGCGGGCAAGCTCGACCCGCTCCTGGCGGCCTGAGCGATGCGCGCCGCCCTTCTCCAGCTTTCGGTGACGGATGACCCGGCGGAAAACCTGCCGGTGACGCTCTCGCTCGTGCGCGAGGCGGCGGCGGGCGGCGCCGGCTTCGTGCTGACGCCCGAGGTGACGAACTGCCTGTCCTCGGACCGTGCCCGCCAGCGCGATCTGCTCAGGCACGAGGAGGACGACCCGACGCTCGCCGCGCTCCGCGCCGAGGCGGCCGACCTGGGAATCTGGCTGCTGATCGGCTCGCTCGGGCTCCTGACCCATGACGGGGACGGGCGCTTCGCCAACCGGTCCTTCCTGGTCTCTCCCGATGGCACGGTCGCCGCGCGCTACGACAAGATCCACATGTTCGACGTGAACGTGTCGGAGACCGAGCAATACCGCGAATCGTCGGGCTACCGGCCGGGGACGCGGGCGGTGCTGGCCGCCACGCCGTTCGGCCGGATCGGCATGACCGTCTGCTACGACGTGCGTTTCCCGCAGCTCTACCGCCGCCTCGCCAAGGCCGGCGCGCAGATCCTGACGGTCCCGGCCGCCTTCAACGACACCACCGGCGCGGCGCACTGGCATTCGCTGCTGCGCGCCCGCGCGATCGAGAACGGCGCCTATGTGCTCGCGCCCGCCCAGACCGGCAGCCACGCCGCGCATGACGGCCGGCCGCGGCGGACCTATGGCCATTCCCTTGCCGTGTCGCCCTGGGGCGAGGTGCTCGTCGATGCCGGGGCGGAGGTGGGGGTCAGCTTCGTCGAGCTTTCGCTGGCCAAGGTGGAAAAGGCGCGTGCCCGCGTGCCCTCGCTTTGCCATGACCGCGATTTCGAGGGGCCCTGAGCATGGCGGATGCGAACGATCCCCTTGCGGTCGCCCTCTTTTCCGAAGTTTTCATGGCCGACCAGCTTGCGCGCAACCGGATCAGCCGGGCGCTGCCGAAAGGCATGGAGCTGTCGCATTTCGCGGTGCTGAACCACCTTGCACATGTGGCCGACGAACGCTCGCCGGCCCAGCTCGCCGCCGCCTTCCACGTCACCCGGGGGGCAATGACGAATACGCTCGCCAAGCTGGAATGGGCCGGCCACGTCCACATCCGCCCCGACTGGGACGATGCGCGTCGCAAGTTCGTCTCGATCAGCCCGGCGGGGCGCGCGGCGCGCGATGCCGCCCTTGCCGCCATCACGCCCGTGGTGGGCGAGGTCGTGCGCGCGGTCGGCGCCGACAAGGTGCGCTCGGTGCTGCCGGTGCTTCGCGAGATTCGGCTGCGGCTCGGCGAGGATTAGGCGCGCCGAACGCTTGCCATCACGTAGTTGACGGACAGGTCGCGGTCGGACATGCCCCAGGCCCAACTGACCGGATTGAAGACGAAACCCTTCCGGTCCACCGGATCGAGCCCGGCACCGCGCAGAAATCCGGCAAGTTCGTCGGGGGTGATGAACCTGGCCCAGTCATGCGTGCCCTTCGGCAGCCAGCGCATCACCCATTCCGCGCCGACGATCGCCATCATGAAGCTCTTGGCATTGCGGTTGAGGGTGGAGGCGATGAGCAGCCCGCCCGGCTTCATGAGATCGCGGCAGGTGGACAGGAACGCCTGCGGATCGGCGACATGCTCGACGATCTCCATCGCCAGCACCACGTCGAAGATCTCGCCCGCGGCGGCCAGCGCCTCGGCCGTGGTGTGGCGGTAGTCGATCGCCAGTCCCTGCTCCTCGGCGTGAAGCCGGGCGACGGGGATGTTCCGTTCGGCTGCATCGGCTCCCACGACCGCGGCCCCGAGCCGCGCCATCGGTTCCGACAGAAGCCCGCCGCCGCAGCCGATGTCGAGGATACGAAGTCCCGCGAAAGGCGTCGGCGCGGCCAGGTCGCGGCCGAACTCGGCGGCCACCTGCCGGGTGATATAGTCGAGCCGCACGGGGTTCATCATGTGCAGCGGCCTGAACTTGCCGTGGGGATCCCACCATTCGGCGGCCATCGCCTCGAATTTCGCCACTTCGGCGGGATCGACCGTGGATGTCGCGGCCTGCATCGTCATTCTCCGTTTCTGGCGCTCGGCCCCGTGGCGGCCCGGGTGTTTTGCGCTATATAGTCGATCCATGGACCGGATCGCAGGGCAAAAGCGCGCAGCCGCCAATCTCTATCCGCAGATCGAGCCCTTCGATCAGCGGTTCCTCGATGTCGGCGACGGCCACACGATCTATGTCGAGCAATGCGGCCGGCCCGACGGGCTGCCGGTGATCGTGCTGCACGGCGGCCCCGGCGGCGGCTGTTCTCCGGCGATGCGGCGCTATTTCGATCCTGCCGTCTATCGAATCGTGCTGTTCGACCAGCGCGGCTGCGGCCGGTCGCGCCCCCATGCCAGCGTCGAGGCGAACACGACCTGGCACCTGGTGGACGACATCGAGCGGATCCGCAAGCTTCTGGGCATCGACGGCTGGATCGTCTTCGGCGGAAGCTGGGGCGCGACGCTCGCGCTTGTCTACGCCCAGACCCATCCGGAACGTGTGCGTCATCTCGTGCTGCGCGGTGTCTTCCTGATGACGGAGGGAGAGCTTGCCTGGTTCTACGGGGGCGGCGCGGGCGCCTTCTGGCCCGACCGCTGGTCGGATTTCGTCCGCGTCATCCCGCCGGCGGAGCACTACGACATGATCGCCGCCTATCATCGGCGGCTCTTTTCCGGCGACCCGGCGACCGAGACCCGCTACGCCCGCGCCTGGGCGGGATGGGAAAACGCCCTGGCGAGCGTCGAACACGACGGCATCGCCGGCGAGACGCCCGCCGATTATGCGCGCGCGTTCGCGCGGCTTGAGAATCATTATTTCATCAACAAGGGATTCCTGGACGAGGACGGCCAGATCCTGCGCGATCTGCGGAAGATCGCCGATGTGCCGGGCACGATCGTGCAGGGCCGCTACGACATGATCTGCCCGCCGGTATCCGCCTGGACGCTCTCGCGGCACTGGAAGCGGTCGGAACTGCGGATGATCCCGGTCGCGGGCCACGCGCTGTCAGAACACGGCATCTCGGCGGAACTCATCCGCATCATGGATGGTTTGAGACAGTAGGGGTCGCGCGGGCGGCCCATACGATACGGAGGGGCATGTGCAACTGACGACCTTCCTCGGCTTTCTCGGAGCCTGCCTTGCGGCAGCAGCAACGGGCATGATCTTCCAGCCGGGAAGCTGGTACCGGAGCCTCAGGAAACCCGCCTGGACCCCGCCCGACTGGGCCTTTCCGACGGTCTGGACGCTTCTCTACCTCCTGATCGCGCTGGCTGCGACGCGGGTGGCGGGGCTTGCCGGCAACGGCACCGCGCTGGCGCTCTGGTCGCTCCAGATCGCACTCAACACGCTCTGGACCCCGGTGTTCTTCGGCGGGCGGCACATCCGCGCGGGGCTCGTCATCCTTGTCCTTCTGTGGATCGCCGTTGCGCTGGCGCTGGCGGCCTTCTGGGCGCTCGACTGGGTTGCGGCGATCATGCTTGTGCCCTATCTCGCCTGGCTGAGTCTTGCCGCCGCGCTCAACTTCCACATCTGGCGGGAAAATCCCTCCGGCGCCTGAGCACTCTTTTCTTGCAGACTCGGGCGCGTTCGCCTATATGCGGCTCAACAGCGCGGCTGCGGGGTCCAAACTCGCAACCCACCGGGAAAGATCGACGGGCCGCTCTGGCCCGTTTTTTGTTGCTTGGAACCGATGACCGAACTTGTCGCAAAGACCGCCATCGACCGGCGCCTGGCCGAAATCGTGGCCCCGACCATCGAGAGCATGGGGTTCGAGCTTGTGCGCATCCGGCTCATGGGCGGGGTGCACAAGACCTTGCAGATCATGGCCGACCGGCCCGAGGGCGGGATCGACGTGGAGGACTGCGGGCGGATTTCCGTTGCCGTCTCGGCGGTGCTCGACGTCGAGGATCCGATCGAGGACGGCTATACGCTCGAAGTCTCCTCCCCCGGCATCGACCGACCGCTGACGCGGCTGAAGGATTTCGACGCCTGGAAGGGCCACGAGGCACGGATCGAGACGTCCGAACTGATCGACGGGCGCAAGCGCTTCAAGGGGCGGATCGCCGGGACGGAGGGCGACGAGGTGCTGATCGAGATCGACGAGGGCACGATCGGGCTCCGGTTCGACTGGCTCGCCGACGCGAAGCTCGTGCTCACCGACGAGCTGATCGCCGAGATGCTGCGGCAGAAGAAGGCCACGGAGCACGTGGACGAGGCCGCGTTCGACCATATCGAAGAAGACACTTCCGAGGAGGACTGAATGGCCATCACGTCTGCCAACCAGCTCGAGCTTCTACAGACGGCCGATGCCGTCGCGCGCGAGAAGATGATCGACCCCGCGCTCGTCATAGAGGCGATGGAGGAGAGCCTCGCCCGCGCCGCGAAGTCGCGCTACGGCTCGGAGATGGACATCCGGGTGAAGATCGACCGCAAGACCGGCCGCGCCAGCTTCACCCGCGTGCGCACCGTGGTCGAGGACGAGGCGGTGGAAAACTACCAGGCCCAGCTCACCGTGGCGCAGGCGAAGCAGTATTTCGCCGATCCGAAGGTGGGCGACGAGATCGTGGACGAGGTGCCGCCCGTCGACCTCGGCCGCATCGCCGCGCAGTCGGCCAAGCAGGTGATCCTGCAAAAGGTGCGCGAGGCTGAACGCGACCGCCAGTTCGAGGAATTCAAGGATCGCAAGGGCAGCATCATCAACGGCGTGGTCAAGCGCGAGGAATACGGCAACATCATCGTCGACATCGGCCGGGGCGAGGGCATCCTGCGCCGCAACGAGAAGATCGGCCGCGAAAGCTACCGCCCCAACGACCGTATCCGCTGCTACATCAAGGATGTGCGGCGTGAAGCCCGTGGCCCGCAGGTGTTCCTCAGCCGCACCGATCCGCAGTTCATGGCGGAGCTTTTCAAGATGGAGGTGCCGGAGATCTACGACGGCGTCATCGAGATCAAGGCCGTGGCCCGCGATCCGGGCAGCCGCGCCAAGATCGGCGTCATCTCCTACGACAGCTCGATCGATCCAGTCGGCGCCTGCGTCGGCATGCGGGGCAGCCGCGTGCAGGCGGTGGTGAACGAGCTTCAGGGCGAGAAGATCGACATCATCCCGTGGAACGAGGATCAGGCGACGTTCCTGGTGAATGCGCTGCAACCGGCGGAGGTGTCGAAGGTCGTCATCGACGAGGAGGCCGGCAAGATCGAGGTCGTGGTCCCCGACGAGCAGCTTTCGCTGGCCATCGGGCGGCGCGGCCAGAACGTGCGGCTGGCAAGCCAGCTTACCGGGCTCGACATCGACATCCTCACCGAGGAGGAGGAGAGCCAGCGCCGCCAGGCCGAATTCGCCGAGCGGACGAAGCTCTTCATGGACGCGCTCGATCTCGACGAGTTCTTCGCGCAGCTCCTCGTGGCGGAAGGCTTCACCAACCTCGAGGAGGTCGCCTATGTCGACATGGACGAGCTTCTGTCGATCGAAGGCGTGGACGAGGCGACGGCGGCGGAGCTTCAGGCCCGCGCCCGCGACGTGATCGAGGAGCAGAACCGCAAGGCGCTGGAGAACGCCCGCGCGCTGGGGGTCGAGGACAGCCTGGTGAACTTCGACGGGCTGACGCCGCAGATGATCGAGGTGCTGGCCAAGGACGGCGTCCGGACGCTCGAGGATTTCGCGACCTGCGCCGACTGGGAGCTGGCCGGCGGCTGGACCACCGTGAACGGCGAGCGGGTGAAGGACGAGGGGCTGCTGGAGAAGTTCGACATGAGCCTCGAAGAGGCCCAGCACCTCGTGATGACGGCGCGCATCCAGCTCGGATGGGTCGATCCGACGGAGCTTGAGGCGGCCGAAGGCGCCGAAGACGAGGAGGCCGAGGCCTGAGATGGGCCTCGGGAGATGGCCATATGACCCGCGGGGGACGCGACAAGGACAGGGATGAGCCGGAACGGCGCTGCATCGTCACCGGTGAGGTGCAGCCGAAGGCCGGTCTCATCCGTTTCGTCGTCTCGCCCGAGGGCGTGGTGGTTCCCGATCTGGCCGGCAAGCTGCCGGGACGGGGCATCTGGGTGACGGCGGACCGCGCCGCCATCGAGAAGGCCGCCGCCAAGGGGCTTTTCGCCCGCGCGGCACGAACCGGGGTGACGGTGCCCGAGAGTCTCGCCGACCTGGTGGAGGCGGGGTTGGCGCGGCGCGTGGTCGACCTTATCTCTCTCGCACGGAAGGCGGGCCTTGCCGTGGCCGGATTCGAGAAGGTCAAGGGCTGGCTTGCCGACGGCAAGGCCAAGATCCTTCTTCAGGCCTCCGACGGTTCGGACCGTGGCAAGGGCAAGCTCTGGACGCCGCAGGGCGGGCGCTGGTTCGGCTGCCTGACCTCGGCGGAGCTCGGTCTGGCCTTCGGGCGAGATAGTGTGATACATGGCGCGCTCGGCGCTGGCGGACTCTCCCAACGTGTTGTAGAGGATGCCGCGAAGCTTTCGGGTTTGCGCGCGAAAGACGGCGGATCGGCCGCCGGGAAGGATACGAAGACGGCATGAGCGATACAGACGGCAAGAAACCCCTTGGCCTCGGCGGCGGTCGTTCCGGTCAGGTGAAGCAGAGCTTCAGCCACGGCCGTACGAAGAATGTCGTCGTCGAGACGAAGCGCAAGCGGATCGTCGTGCCCAAGCCCGGCGTGGCGCAGACCGGGCCCGGGGCGGCGGCGCCGACGCTCGGCGACCCGTCGCGGCGACCCGCCGGCATTTCCGATGCCGAGATGGAGCGTCGGCTCAAGGCGCTTCAGGCGGCCAAGGCGCGCGAGGCCGAGGAGACCCAGCGCCGTGCCGAAGAGGAACGCCAGCGCGAGGAAGAGCGCGAACGCCGCCGTGCGGAGGTGGAGGCCAAGGAGCGCGAGGAGCGCGAGCGCGAAGAGGCGCTGAAGCTCAAGGCCGAAGAGGAGGCCCGCCGCGCCGAAGAGGCCGAGGCCCGTGCCGCCCGCAAGGAAGACTTCAAGAAACCGGCCGCAGCCAAGCCCGCCCCGGTCGATCAGGCCGCCGTCCAGGCGGCCGCGGCACGCGCCGAAACCAAGGGCGTTCCGGTCGGCGGGCCGCGCAAGACCGACCGCGAGCGCGACGATCGCGGCGGCGGCGAGCGGGATCGCGGCCGTGGCGGGCGCGACGAGGGTCGCAGGGTCGGCAAGCTTACCCTTTCCGAGGCGCTTGACGAGGGCGGGCGCCAGCGTTCGCTCGCGGCAATGAAGCGCAAGCAGGAAAAGGCGCGCGCCAAGGCCCTCGGCATGGGCCACAAGGCCGAAAAGCAGTCGCGCGAAGTGCAGCTGCCGGAAGCCATCGTGGTGCAGGAACTGGCGAACCGGATGGCCGAACGCGCGGCCGACGTGGTCAAGGTGCTCATGAAGATGGGCATGATGGTCACGATGAACCAGACCATCGACGCGGATACTGCGGAACTCGTGATCGAGGAATTCGGCCATCACGCGGTGCGCGTGACCGACGCGGACGTGGAACAGGCCATCGACACGGTCGAGGACAAGGCGGAGGATCTGCGCGCGCGCCCGCCGATCATCACGATCATGGGCCACGTCGACCACGGCAAGACCTCGCTTCTCGACGCGATCCGGCATGCCAATGTCGTGGCGGGCGAGGCAGGGGGCATCACCCAGCACATCGGCGCCTATCAGGTGAAGACCGACTCGGGCGCCGTGCTGACCTTCCTCGACACGCCGGGCCACGCCGCCTTCACCTCCATGCGCGCTCGCGGCGCGCAGGTGACCGACATCGTCGTCCTGGTGGTGGCGGCTGATGATGCGGTGATGCCGCAGACGGTCGAGGCGATCAACCACGCGAAGGCCGCCAAGGTGCCGATGATCGTTGCGATCAACAAGTGCGACAAGCCCGACGCAAATCCGCAGAAGGTGCGGACGGACCTTTTGCAGCACGAGGTCGTGGTCGAGGCGATGTCGGGCGACGTGCAGGATGTCGAGGTCTCCGCCAAGACGGGCAAGGGGCTCGACAATCTGCTTGAGGCCATCGCGCTTCAGGCCGAGATCCTCGAACTGAAGGCCAACCCGAAGCGGGCGGCTTCGGGCGCGGTCATCGAGGCCAAGCTCGACGTCGGGCGCGGCCCGGTCGCGACGGTGCTGGTGCAGAACGGCACGCTCCGCCAGGGCGACATCTTCGTCGTCGGCGAGCAGTGGGGCAAGGTCCGCGCGCTGGTGAACGACAAGGGTGAGCGCGTCAAGCAGGCGGGCCCCTCGGTCCCGGTCGAGGTGCTGGGTCTCAACGGCACGCCCGAGGCGGGCGATGTGCTGAACGTCGTCGAGACCGAGGCTCAGGCACGCGAGATCGCGGCCTACCGGGAGCAGGCGGCGAAAGACAAGCGTGCGGCGGCCGGGGCGGCGACGACGCTGGAGCAGTTGATGGCGAAGGCCAAGGCTGACGAGAGCGTGGCCGAGCTTCCGATCGTCGTGAAGGCCGACGTGCAGGGGTCGGCGGAAGCGATTGTCCAGGCGATGGAAAAAATCGGCAACGAGGAGGTGCGCGTCCGTGTGCTCCATTCCGGTGTCGGCGCCATCACTGAATCGGACATCGGCCTTGCCGAGGCGAGCCACGCACCGGTCATCGGCTTCAACGTCCGCGCCAACGCGCCGGCGCGCGCGGCCGCGAACCAGAAGGGTGTGGAGATTCGCTACTACTCTGTCATCTACGATCTCGTGGACGACGTTAAGGCGGCCGCATCCGGTCTCTTGAAAGCCGAAGTGCGCGAGAACTTCATCGGCTACGCCGAGATCAGGGAAGTGTTCAGGGTGTCGGGGGTCGGCAAGGTTGCCGGCTGCCTTGTCACCGAAGGTGTCGCGCGCCGCTCGGCGGGCGTCCGGCTTCTGCGCGACAACGTCGTGATCCACGAGGGCACTCTGAAAACCCTCAAGCGATTCAAGGATGAGGTCAAGGAAGTGCAATCCGGTCAGGAATGCGGGATGGCATTCGAGAACTACGACGATATCCGTCAAGGCGACATTATCGAAATCTTCGAGCGCGAGGAAGTCGAGCGGAAGCTGGCATGAAAAAGGAGGCGCTGGCGCCTCCTTCAGATCGAGCGAATTGAAAAGGCCGCCTGATCCTCAGGCGGCCTTCTTCACGACGGGATAGCCTTCGAACAGAAGGTTTCCGACCCGAACGAGGATCTTGCCGTTGTCGAGCTGCCGCTCGAACGTCCCCTGAACGGATACACAGCTTCCGAGAGTGATGGTTCGCAGCATCGCTTTTCCTCCCCAACTGCGGGCTGCTTTTCAGTCTAGCGTGCAATCGTTAACGGTTGCCGAACCGATACTGCCGCAAATTTGCCAGAATCAGTTCTTTTTGGAAACAATAATTCGTCATGTGCCGAAAATAAGCGGAGAAATTCCGCAACTCACGATTGCGTGAGGACGCTCCTAAAGCCAGTCGCGCAGGATCGGGATCAGCGGCAGGTCGGCTGGCGGCATCGGATAGGCGTGCAGATCCCTCGGCCGGGCCCAGGCCAGTTCCTGCCCTTCGCGCGCGTGGGCGATGCCCTGCCAGCGGCGGCAGGCGAAGAGCGGCATCAGCAGGTGGAAATCTTCGTAGCCGTGGCTGGCGAAGGTCAGGGGTGCGAGGCAGCTCTTCCAGGTGTCGATACCCAGTTCCTCGTGCAGCTCCCGGATCAGCGCTGCCTCGGGCGTCTCGTCGAATTCGACCTTGCCGCCGGGAAACTCCCACAGGCCCGCGAGCGATTTGCCCTCGGGCCGGCGCGCAAGCAGAACCCGGCCGTCCGCGTCGATCAGCGCAACGGCAACGACCAGAACCGTCTTCACGACCGGTAGTCGGCGTTGATGTCGATGTAGCGATGCGTCAGATCGCAGGTCCAGACCGTTCGGGCAGCCTTGCCCACGCCGAGGTCGACGGAAATCACCAGCTCGTCGTTCTTCATGTAGGCGCTGGCGGCGTCCTCGCTGTAGCCGGGGCTGCGCCAGCCGTTCTCGGCCAGCACGAGGTCGCCGAAACGGATCGACAGCCGGTCGCGGTCGGCCCTCGCCCCCGACTTGCCCACCGCCATGACCACCCGGCCCCAGTTCGCGTCCTCGCCGGCGATGGCGGTCTTGACCAGCGGAGAATTGGCGATGGCCATGCCCGCGCGGTGGGCATCGGCGGCATCGGCGGCGCCGGTGACGCGGATTTCGACGAACTTCGTGGCGCCTTCGCCGTCGCGCACGACCTGCTGCGCGAGGTCGAGCATCACCCGACCGAGCGCGGCCTCGAATTCGCGCGCGACCTTGCTCCTGAGATCGGTGATGGGTTCGGCCTCAGACATGCCGGTCGCTGCGACGATCAGCGCGTCCGAGGTGGACGTGTCGCTGTCCACCGTGATCGCGTTGAATGTGTCGCCGACCTGCCGCGCCACGATCTTCTGCAACGCCGGCTGCGCGATGGTCGCATCGGTGAAGATGTAGACCAGCATCGTTGCCATGTCGGGCGCAATCATGCCCGAACCCTTGGCGATCCCGGCGATGCGGATCGTGCCGCCGTCGCCCGCAAACTCCGCCGCCGCACCCTTGGGGAAGGTGTCGGTCGTCATGATCGCGCGCGCGGCCAACCCGATGGCATCGGCCGAAAGCGCGGCGGTCAGTTCGCCCGTCTTCGCGGTGATCCGTTCGTGCGGAAGCGGTTCTCCGATGACCCCGGTCGAAGACGAAAACACCCGGGTCAAAGGAAGACCCAGCGCCTTCGCGACCCCGCCGGTGACGGCATCGACCGCCTCCGCCCCGAGCTTGCCGGTGAAGGCGTTCGCGTTGCCGGAGTTGACGATGATCGCCGCACCCTTGTCGCCCCCCTCCTTCACGCGCAACTTCGCCTCGCAGTCGAGCACGCAGGCGGCGCGCGTGGCCGATGTCGTGAAGGCCCCGGCGATCGTGGTGCCGGGGGCGAGGCGGGCCAGCATCACGTCGGTGCGCCCTGCGTAACGGACGCCCGCCGCGGCGGCGGCGAATTCCACGCCCCGAATGCGCGGAAGCGCCGGGAAACCGCCCCTCGGCGCCAGCGGGGACACCGGGTTCGGGGCTTTCCTGCGCACGGTTGCCGCCGCGGCATGGGCCGCGTCACCCACCGCATCGGCCGCCTTCGCCAGCGCTTCCTCGACGACCGGGGCCATTTCGGTTTCAAGCCGGGCACGGAGTTTCCTGACCCTGGCCTTGAGCTTCTTCGCCTCGGCCTTCCACTCGTCCTTCGTCCTGGCCATGATGGTTCCTCCGCGGGGCTGTCAGTTGTCGATCAGCGCAACGTTCTTGAGGATCGCCGGGTCGATCCCGTCGACTTTCTTCTCGATCTTCGCCGCGCCGGTCAACTCCGTCACCTTCGCCTCCACGGCGCGGCCCTGAAGATCGCCCTCGAGCTCAGCCCGGACGTCTTCGATCGTGGGCTTCGCTGCTGTGCGCTCGTCATTGAGCTTGATGATGTGCCAGCCGAACTGGCTTTGCACCGGGGCCGAGATGTCGCCCGTCTTCATCGCGATGACGGCGTCCTCGAAGGGCTTGACCATCATTCCCACGCCGAACCATCCAAGATCGCCGCCCGCGGCCGCCGATCCCTGGTCGGTAGACTTTTCCTTGGCGATGGCGGCGAAGTCGGCGCCGCCGTCAAGTTCGGCCTTGATCGCCTTCGCTTCTTCCTCGGTGGCCACCAGGATATGGGCGGCCTGATATTCCCTGCCCGGCTCGGAATGGGCATATTTCTCGTCGAAAAGCGCCTGCACCGCCTCGTCGGTGACCGCCGCCTTCGCGGTCTCGTCCAGCGTCACGCCGGAAAGGTAGCCGCGCCGCTGGTTGTCGAGCATCAGCGTGTCACGCTTGCGGATAGCAGCCTCGGCGGTTCCGGCCAGGGCCTCCTGCTGGATGATCTGGTCGAGGATGCCGTCGAAGAGTGTCCTGTCGTCGAGCTGAAGGTATTGCGGCGGCAGGCTTTCACGCATCGCGATCATGTGGCCCAGCGTGATGTCCTTGCCATTCACGGTCGCGACCACGGTGTCGGCGGTGGGCTCTTCCGCCAGCGCGGCACCGGCGACGGCGACAGCAAGCGCTGCGCCGAAAAGCGCGGATTTCAGCATCGTGAAAACTCCCCAATGGGCCGCGACAGGGCGCAGCGTTGACTATCCGGCGGCCGCCCCTTACATCGCGATGGTCCCGTGAGGGCCGTGCCGTGCCTTGTTTCGCCGCCCTTCTAGGCTGAGCGCCCGGTGCCGGCAAGGCCGCGTTTTTCACAGGCACGTCAGTCGAACCCAAGCGGAGAAAACATGCTGGGCCTCGGTACTATCGCGAAGAAGGTCTTCGGCACGCCGAACGACCGCAAGGTCAAATCCGTCCGGCCGCTGGTGGAAAAGATCAACGCGCTCGAGCCTGAGTTCCTGGTGCTCAGCGACGGGGAGATCAAGGCCAAGACCGCCGAACTGAAAGAGCGGGTCGCGAAGGGCGAAAGCCTCGACAGCGTCCTGCCCGAAGCCTTCGCGAACTGCCGCGAGGCGGCAAAGCGCGCACTGGGCCTGCGCGCCTTCGACGTGCAGTTGATCGGCGGCATCTTCCTGCACCGCGGCAACATCGCCGAGATGCGCACCGGCGAGGGCAAGACCCTGGTCGCGACGTTCCCGGCCTATCTCAATGCCCTGACCGGCGAGGGTGTGCACATCGTCACGGTCAACGACTATCTCGCAAAGCGCGACGCGGAATGGATGGGCAAGGTCTACGCCCAGCTCGGCATGACCACGGGCGTGGTCTATCCGTTCCAGCCGGCCGAGGAGAAACGCACGGCCTACCGTTGCGACATCACCTATGCCACCAACAACGAGCTCGGCTTCGACTACCTGCGCGACAACATGCGGTCGACGATCGACGACATGATGCAGCGGGGGCACAATTTCGCCATCGTCGACGAAGTCGATTCGATCCTCGTCGACGAGGCGCGCACGCCGCTGATCATCTCGGGACCGAGCCAGGACCGGTCCGACCTTTACATCGCCCTCGACAAGTTCATCCCCGGCCTGTCCGAGGAGCACTACAAACTCGACGAAAAGCAGCGCAACGCCACCTTCACCGAGGCCGGCAACGAATTCCTTGAACAGCAACTCTGGGCGGCGGGCGTGCTGCCGAAGGACCAGACGCTCTACGATCCGGAATCGACGACGATCGTCCACCACGTCACCCAGGCGCTTCGCGCACACAAGCTTTTCCAGAAGGACCAGCACTATATCGTCCGCAATGGCGAGATCGTGCTGATCGACGAGTTCACCGGCCGGATGATGCCGGGGCGTCGCCTGTCGGACGGGCTCCACCAGGCGATCGAGGCCAAGGAGGGCGTGCAGATCCAGCCCGAGAACGTGACGCTGGCCTCGGTCACCTTCCAGAACTACTTCCGGCTTTACGACAAGCTCGCCGGCATGACCGGCACGGCCGAGACCGAGGCCGAGGAATTCATGGACATCTACCGCCTCGGCGTCGTCGTCGTGCCGACGAACCGTCCGATCGCGCGGAAGGACGACCACGACCAGGTCTACCGCACCGCGCGCGAGAAATACGAGGCGATCATCCGGCGGATCAGGACCGCGCACGAGAAGGGCCAGCCGATCCTTGTCGGCACCACCTCAATCGAGAAATCCGAGATGCTGTCGGAGATGCTGAAGAAGGAGGGCATCCCGCACAACGTGCTGAACGCCCGCCAGCACGAGCAGGAAGCAAGGATCGTCGCCGAGGCCGGCCGTCTGGGCGCGGTGACGATTGCCACGAACATGGCCGGCCGCGGCACCGACATCCAGCTCGGCGGCAATGTCGAGATGCGGGTGATGGAGGAGCTTGCCGCCGACCCCGGGGCGCATCCCGACGCGGTGCGCGCCCGGATCGAGGCCGCCCACGCCGAGGAGAAGGCGAAGGTGCTGGAAGCCGGGGGGCTTTTCGTGCTCGCCTCCGAACGGCATGAGAGCCGGCGGATCGACAACCAGCTTCGCGGCCGTTCTGGCCGCCAGGGCGACCCGGGTCGGTCGTCCTTCTACCTCAGCCTCGAAGACGATCTGATGCGCATCTTCGGGTCTGAAAAGCTCGACAAGGTTCTTTCCTCGCTCGGCATGAAGGAAGGCGAGGCGATCATCCACCCCTGGGTCAACAAGTCGCTCGAACGCGCGCAGGCCAAGGTCGAGGCGCGCAACTTCGACATGCGCAAGCAGTTGCTGAAGTTCGACGACGTGATGAACGACCAGCGCAAGGTGGTCTTCAGCCAGCGGCTCGAGATCATGGAGTCCGAGGATCTGGAGGAGATCGTCCGCGACATGCGTCATCAGGTCATCGACGACCTGATCGACGACTTCCTGCCACCCCGCAGCTATCCCGAACAATGGAACACCGAAGGCCTCTATGCCGCGGCGATGGAGAAGCTCGCGCTCGACGTGCCGGTGATCGTCTGGGCGAAGGAAGAGGGCGTCGATCAGGATGCGATGCGCGAACGACTCTACCAGGCGTCCGACGCGCTGATGGCGGGCAAGGCCGAAGCCTTCGGCGCCGACACGATGCGGCAGATCGAAAAGCAGTTCCTGCTACAGACGATCGATACGAAGTGGCGCGAACATCTCGTGACGCTGGAGCATCTCCGCTCGGTCATCGGCTTTCGCGGCTATGCGCAGCGTGATCCGTTGTCGGAATACAAGACCGAGGCGTTCCAGCTTTTCGAACACCTGCTCGACAGCCTGCGCGAGGACGTGACACAGAAGCTTGCCCAGGTCCGCCCGATGACCGAGGAGGAGAGCCAGGCTCTGTTCCGCCAGATGCAGGAACGTCAGGCCGCGCTCAATGCCCCGGTCGCTTCCGTGGCTGCGGCCGAGGCGCCCCGGCAGCCGGTGCTGGCGGGCTTTGACGAAAGCGATCCGGCGACCTGGGGCAATCCCGGCCGGAACGACCCCTGCCCCTGCGGATCGGGTGAGAAGTTCAAGCATTGCCACGGACGGCTCGCCTGATTCGGGCATTCTGTGGCAAGAATGTGGCAGGCCGCCCCAAGTCCTGCCTGCCGCCCCACGATCTTGCCGTCCGGTCTGCGGCGCATCCTAGATAGGGTGGCGACCAGCGCAGCGCGACTGTTTCCCGAATCCGTCTCTCCGCCATGCCCCTGCCGCGATCCGGGGTTAGGCGTGACGGAAACCTTGGGAGACGACCATGCAGATCAAGCGCAGGGCGATCACCGTCGGCATGACCTTCTTTCTGGCCGCGGCGACCGGGCATGTGATGCAGAACGGCGAGACGATCAGCGCGCGTCTGCGCGGTGCGCCGGCGCCGGAAAAGCCGGTTCTGGCCAGCATCGAGTCGACCGCCGCCACGATCACGCCCACGGTCGCCGCGCCGGCGGAACCGGCCGCTCCCGCGGCGGCCGCCGCCGAACCAGCCGCGATCCCGAACATCGCTGCCGTGCCTGCGCAGCCGAAGGCCGAGGCCACGGCCGCGGCGCCGCAGGCGATCCGCACCGCCTCCGGCCTGCCCGATCTGCCGCGGGTCGAACCGTCGGCCCTGGGCGCCGACCTGCGTCTTGCCGGGCGGATCGAGAAGCTGGATACAGGCTATTCCCGACCCGAGACCGCTGCCGACGCCGCCTACAGCGTCTTCGGCATCGCCTGCACCGACCCGGCGCTGGCGCTCGATCCGTCGGCGCGGGGGATGTTGAAGCTCACGCTTTCGGCGCCCTGCTTCGCGAACGAGCGCGTCACCGTGAGCCATGCCGGTCTCGTCTTCGCCGCCGCGACCGATCAGGGGGGCGAGCTGAAGCTGATGCTGCCCGCGATGAGCGCGATGGCCGCGGTCGAGGTCCGCCTCGCGTCAGGAGAGATCGTTTCGACCAGCCGGAATGTGACCGGGCTCGACGCCCTTGCCCGGGTCGCCGTGCAGTGGCGGGGCGCCGAGGGACTGCATCTTCACGCCCTGGAGAACGGCGCCGGGTTCGACATGCCGGGCCATGTCTCGGCCACCGCCCCGCGCAACCGCATGACGCGCGACGGGGGCTTCCTGACCGTGCTCGGCGATCCGGCCGTGGATCATCCGCTGATGGCCGAGGTCTACACCGCTCCCGCCGGGACCGCGCTCGGCGAGATGATCGTCGAGGCACCGGTGACCGAGGAGACCTGCGACCGGCTCGTTGCCGGACAGGCGCTCCGCATGACGCCGGGCGCCGCGCCCGCCACGGAATCGCTCAGCTTCGCAATGCCGGGCTGCGATGCCGCAGGCGATTCGGTGATGCTCGCGCTTTCGCCGGTGGCGGTGCCTGCCGTCGCGCTGGCCGCAGGCGGCAACTGACCCGGCCGTGGGCGGAACGGGTCAGAGATACCCTTCCGAGCGGAAGCTCAGATCGCAAGATTTGCCGATGATCAGGTGATCGTGCAGCACGATCCCCATGACCTGCGCCGCATCGTGGATCTGTCCGGTGACGGTGATGTCGGCCTGCGAGGGCGTCGGATCGCCGCTCGGATGGTTGTGCACGAGGATCAGCGCGCTCGCATTCAGTTCCAGCGCGCGCTTGACCACCTCGCGCGGATAGACCGGAACGTGGTCGACCGTGCCCTTGGCCTGTTCCTCGTCGGCAATGAGCACGTTCTTGCGGTCAAGGTAAAGGACGCGGAACTGTTCGGTTTCGCGGTGCGCCATCGAGGTGCGGCAATAGTCCAGAAGCTGGTTCCAGGACGACAGCACCGGCCGGTGCAGCACCTTCGCGCGGGCCAGCCGGTGCGCCGCTGCCTCGACGATCTTCAGTTCCTGCACCACCGCTTCACCCACGCCCTTCACGCTGCGAAGCCGTTCGGCGGGGGCGGAGACGACGCGGTTGAAATCGCCGAACGTTTCCAGGAGAAGCCGTGCCAGAGGCTTCACGTCCTGCCGCGGGATGGCGCGGAACAGGATCAGTTCCAGAAGTTCGTAGTCCGGCATGGCCGCGGCGCCGCCTGCCATGAAGCGTGAGCGGAGCCTTTGCCGGTGATCGCGGATATAGGAGGGCAGACGGCCAGCCGGCAAACGGGCCTCGGCCGCTTCGTCGGGGGGAAAGAGCGCCGGGGCTTCGTGAAAGGCGCGAGTCTGGCTCATGCCTACAGCTTCCCGTTGCATGATGAAGGAATGGTTAACGCGGCACCGGACGACCGAGATAGGCGGCGAGTTCGGGCGGGGGGTCGGCGAAGAGTGCGGCGGTCGGTCGGGGCGCATGGGCAACGCCCGCGGCCACCAGCACGGTCTGGCCGGAGAAGCTGAGCGCATCGTCGGGATCGTGGCTGACCATCAGCACGGTCGCGCCGGTCTCGTCGGCGATCTCGGCCACAAGGTCGAGCATGTCGGCCTTCAGCGCCGGTCCGAGCGCGGCGAAGGGCTCGTCGAGCAGCATCAGGGGACGGGCGCGCAGCAGCACCCGCGCCAGCGCCACGCGGCTCTGCTGCCCGCCCGACAGTGTTCCGGGCCGCCGGTCCCCGAGGCCCTGGAGCCCGGTGCGGGCCAGCGCGCCTGCGACGCGCTCCCTGTCTTCCGCCGTCAGCCGCAGGTCGGGCCTCAGGCCAAGGCCGACGTTCTGCGCCACCGTCAGATGCGGAAACAGGTTCTGGTCCTGGAACAGGATCGACAGCGGCCGCGCGCCGGGCGGGGCGTCGGTGATATCCTGGCTGTCCCAAAGGATTCGACCCGATTCCGGCGGAAAAAAGCCGGATATGACCGAGAGCAGTGTCGATTTCCCCGCACCCGAGGGGCCGACGACGGCGACGCGCGCACCCTTCGGCACGGCGAAGTCGGCCGTCAGGCGGAAATCGTCCTGGGTGATCACCAGCCGGTCAAGCTCCAGCATCGGCGCGCCCTCCCCGGTCGAGGATCCAGAAGGCGGCAAGGCTCATCCCCAGCAGCAGCACCGCGGCCCCGGCGGCATCCGCCATCCGGTAGGCCCCCATCAGCCGGTAGAGTTGCAAGGGCAGCGTCGCCCGGTCGGCATCGGCGAAAAGCGCGATGACGCCGAGATCGCCCATCGACAGCGCCGCGGTCAGTCCCGCCGCGAAGCCGAGCGGACGGCGGAGCCGCGGCAGGGTGAGAAGCCGCAGCCGGGCGGTCCCCCTCATCCCGAGGCTTTGCGCCAGACGTCCGTAGCCGGCTTCGAGGTCGCGGGCGGCGGGGATCAGGCTGCGGAGCGCGAAGGGAAGCGCCATCGCCGCATTCACCGCCACGGTGACCGGCAAGGCCAGCCCGGCGGGGCCGGCGAGAGGCCGGAGGAGGAGAAACAGCCCGGTGCCGGTGACGAGCGCCGACGTGGCGAGCGGCAGCATCCCCACGGTTTCGAGGAACCGCGCCCACCCCCCGCGCGCGACTGCCAGCGCCATCGGCAGGGCGAGCGCGACCGTGAGGAGCGTGGCCGCCGCCGCGACGGCAACGGACCGGCCGGCCGCCTGCCATACCGGCGCGGGCAGGGCGGCGAGACGTGGCGCGCCGGACAGGACCACCGCGGCAAGCGGCGCGATCAGGAACAGCGCGGCGAGGCCGATCAGCAGGGCGTCGAGCGTCCGCAGGCCCGGCCCCCCCGCGTCCCAGC
>JBDHSQ010000001.1:0-121065 GCA_039808285.1 Paracoccaceae bacterium | reverse complement strand
CTCTTGCGGAGGGGAGGCGCCGCTACACCATCGTCAGCCCATGGGTGATTGCCGCAACCATGGAACGTGCCGGGCTTCTCGCCGCTTTCGACACCGCGATCCGTCGCGGGGCGGAGATCGATATTTTCGCCGACCCTCTGCTCAACATGAGCCAGACCGCTGATGGCCTTACCCATATGGAAGCCGCCGAGAAGGCTTTCACCCGGATCGGCGTGCGCCTCCACAGGCTCCCGAAGCTGCACAGCAAGATCGTGGCGATCGACAATGATCTGCTGTGCATCGGCTCCTACAACTGGCTCAGCGCGGATCGGCACGGCCAATACGCGCGCCACGAAACATCCTTCGTCTATCGCGGGCCACATCTGGAAGACGAGATACGCACCATCATCGACAGCCTCCGGTGTCGAGTGACGTAGAGGTCCACACCAGTAGCTGCACACCCCCAGAAATGCTTATGCAATCCGAAGGGCCCCTACAAACTACCAAGATGATATGGATGCTGTACGTAGGCACGAATGAACGGTCGGCTCGCGGGATCTGGCATCCGTCCACCGCATGTGCATGGTAGTGGAGCAGTCCAGCGCGATATCCGGCACTAGGACGGAAAGCTGTCTGTGGGCGGTGCGGCACGGCACTTGCAGCGAACCTAAGAAAGCGGACGTCAGTGCGTGGCGCAGCGAGACCTTGGTTGTGACGGGCCCGTCGGGCGGGAAACCGTCTGACGGCACCGTAGCATGGCCGTCGCGGCAATTCTGGCAAAGCGGCCGTTCACTCGCTGCGCAGCGATCACCCCGAGCCGCATCACGTTACGGGCGAAAAGCCGTCTGATGCAGCTGCAACGCGTCTTCGCAGCATCTAGACAAAGCAGCCTGAGCTACTCCCCGATCCTTGGACAGATTCCCGATTGATTAAAGCTACTGCCTGGGCCTGCTGATCGGTTTCGATGTTGTTGAAGTAGATCACGGCGAGCGGCTGTCCGCCATGGGCGGTGTGTGGTCGCCGATGGTCGTAGAAGGTGAAGGTTCTCGGATGCGCTCGACTGATGAACCCCAGGGCGGCCCCACCTACCTGGAGGCAGAATGATCCAATTCTCCTCGCCTAAGTCTTCTAGATTTTGCCTCAATGTGGCTATCGTCCGTTGCATCGGATCAAAATCCACCACAAAGTCGACACCAAATATCCTCATGCCAACAACTAAAATATCTGCCTCTTCCGAGCGAAATGGAGGTGCAAAGTGGTGTTCATGGCTATTTTTCCCTGAAATCATCAAAGTTCCGAAAGATCCGCGCACCTTTCGTACAAATTTTCGAGCCGCCGCCGGACTAGGTATATGTGCCCCCTCTGGGCCTAGCCAGAACACAGCTATCTCGATTCCAACTTTATATAATGCCCGGACAAACTTTGGATCATCGCCAAATCTCTGCGAGAAATTTAGAGTGGCAAGGTTTCCGTTGATTTCGAATGACAAATCACCAAGCTTCTTGGTTGCCTGAAGTGGCTTCAATGTCTGCCCAAAGGCGGTTGTCGTCCCCCGACCCCCATTAAGATGTATTTCTGGCCCAGCACTAGTGTGCCTCCCCTGCAGTGATGCGTCGCTATTCAGCGACGGGCGCTTTCCACCTTTTCGCGGAATATTTCCTAGAAAAGTTATGAGTTCGAACTGCCGCAAAAGCGCACGATCAAGGTGCGCGAGGTTATTATTGTATTTTTTGCACATATCCTTCTCCAGAAGGAACCCTGGAGGGCACCCAATTGAATCTGGTAAGATATGTTCTAATGAGGGAGTGTATTCCTTCGCTCCGCACCAAATGCAAGGTGCGAAATCAAACTTCTTTCGGGTGATCTTTTCAGATTTCATGTCTTCTGAGCCACATTTCGTCCCCTCTTGTGTGAGCGGAGGTCATACTGAAAGTACCCCTACGCTCGCTTCAGCACGACGGCCTTCAGCTTCCTTCATACCGAATGCCGGCCCGCGACGCCGTCAGGCATCTATCCGTCCTTCACGACCACGGTGCCTTGCGATATGCTCATAGCGATGCAGCTGCGGAGGACATCAGCAAGATCTGGACATCAGAGCCAGATCGATTCATCCTTGATCCGATCCACCAGATGCCGGGACTGAACACCTACCGGGCAGAAATGTCATCGAACGGATGTTCCGCCGCCTCAAAGACTTCCCGCGCGTCGCCACCCGCTACGACAAACGCGCCGATACCTACCTCTCAACCGTCCTCATAGCCGCAACCGTCGCATGGTGGATCAATTGCGTCCGGACCCTAGGGGCAGAATAGCTCGTTCAGCACGGCGATCATCCGCCGGGTCTTCGAATCGCCCAGCGAATAGTAGATCGCCTTGCCGTCGCGCCGGGCCTTCACCAGCCCTTCGAGGCGCAGCCGCGCAAGCTGCTGGCTGATCGCCGACTGTCGCGTGAAAAGCAGGGCTTCAAGGTCGGTGACGGACTTCTCGCCGTCGATCAGGTGGCAAAGGATCATCAGCCGCCCCTCGTGTGAAAGCGCCTTGAGATAGCCTGCCGCCTCGTCGGCCATGAGGGCAACGCTTTCGGCCAGGGGCGCCGGCACGGGCTCTGTCCGCGGCGAAGGCTTGCCCGCTGCCCTGCGCGCCGAGGCCGGCCGGGTCGCCCCGCCTGCCGTCACCTCGCCCTTCCTGCCAGAAGACCACGTCATTCCGAGCCGCCGCAGCACGAACCGTCGCACCGTCGTCCCGGCGCGGCCCGTTCACATGCAAAAATCATAATGTGTTTCGATCCGGCAGGCAAGACGGACATCCGGGCGGAACGCCGGCACTTTCGATCCGGCCCCGACATCATGTTCTCCACCCGGGCTCCGGGCCGTGTCCGGCGTGGCCCCGGCACCGGCGCGGTGGACAGGCGGCACGCCATTGCCTAAGCGGAGGCCATGCAGTGGGACGAGGAAATCGACGCGGCGGGGCTCCTTTGCCCGCTTCCGGTCCTGAGGGCGCGCAAGCGCCTTCTGGCGATGCGCCCCGGCGCCGTGCTGCGGCTGATCGCGACCGATCCGGCTGCGGTGGTGGACGTGCCGCACTTCTGCTCGCAGGCGGGGCACGACTACCTGGGCGCGACGGAGGAGGGGACCGCGCGGGCCTACCTGATCCGGCGCGGGCCGCGAGCGTCCGCCTGACCGGTGGCGAGCACCCCGGCCGCGGCAAGGTCCGCCGGCGTGTTGATGTTGAAGAACGGGTCGAACGGATCCGATCCGAACACGGCCCGCCCGGCTCCGCAGGTTGCAGCCCAGAACCCGAGCCGGCGTTCCCCGCCGGCGATGGCGCGGGCGAGGTCTTGCCGCAGCCGCACCGGCCAGAGGCCGAAGGTCGGATGCGCGCGCATCGCGCCGGCCGCATCCGGGCTGGCGGCAACGGCCCCGCCTTCGGTCGCGGCCGCGTTCAGCCGCGCCACGAGGTCGGGGGGAAGGAACGGCGTGTCGGCGGCGGCCGTCACCACCGCTTCGGCACCGAGACCCGCCGCCCAGTCCATCGCGGCGAGAAGGCCGGCGAGCGGCCCGGGCTGGCCCGGCACCGGGTCCGGCAGGACCGGCAGGCCGAAGCCGGCGAACCGCGCCGGGTCGCCGTTGGCGTTGATCGCGAGCCGCCCGCACTGGGGCCTGAGCCGTTCGATCACATGGTCGATCACCCGCCGCCCGGCCAGCGGCAGGAACCCCTTGTCGCCGCCGCCCATGCGCCGCGCCTGCCCGCCGGCAAGGATCACGCCGGGCCGGTCAGTGGCCATCGGGATTGTCGCGGAAGGCGCGCTCCCGCTCCGGGTCGAGCCACTTTTGCAGCACCGCCACCGCGCTTTCCTCGTAGCCGAGCCGGTCGTAGAAGCCCAGAACCGGCGCGTTCGAGCGGCGGACGAGAAGCTGGAGTTTGCTGTGCCCGTGCGCCCGCGCCCAGTCCTCGGCCGCCGCCATCGCCCGGCGGCCCCAGCCCTCGCCGCGCCGTGCCGGGTCGGCGCAGAGGTAGTAGACCCAGGCCCGGTGGCCGCCGTCCTCGACGGCGACCGCGGCCACCGCGGCGCCGTCCTCGAACGCCGCCAGAACCGCCGACTTCGGATTGGCGCGGATCGCCTCGATGTCGGCCCGCGGCGGGTTCCACGGCCGGGTCATGCCGGCGCGCTCCCACAGCGTGATCACCGCGCCGATCTCGTCCTCGCCCACGGGGCGGAAGCCGTGCGTCATCCTGCCCTTCCTTCCGGCTTTGCGACCTGCCCGGCATCCTGTATGCCGGAAGGGGCGGATTCAAGGGGAGGAGCCGATGCTCGGCTACATCGTCGCAGGCGCGGGGGGCGGGGCGGACCGCTGCCTGTCCGGCCTGGCGGGCCGGCTGGAGTCGGCGGGCATTCCCCTTGCCGGCGTGGTCCAGAGCAACATCGCCCGCGCCGACGGCCAGCCTGACGACATGGACCTGCACGTCATCGGCACCGGCCGCGTGATCCGCATCAGCCAGTCGCTCGGCCCCGGTTCGGAAGGTTGCCGCCTGAACGCCGCCGCGCTCGAGGAGGCGGCGGGGCTGGTCGGCGCCGCGCTCGACACCGGCGCGCCGAGGGTGCTGCTGCTCAACCGCTTCGGCCGGCAGGAGGCCGAGGGCCGCGGCTTCCGCCCGCTGATCGGCCGGGCGCTCGGCGAGGGCATGGCGGTGCTGATGGCGGTGGGTGCGGAATACGCAGAGGCCTTTCACGCCTTCGCCGGCGGCATGGGCGAATGCCTGCCCGCCGATGCCGCGCGGCTTCTCGACTGGTGCCGCGAGGCGATCGGGGCGCCCGTCAGCCCGGAATAGGCTCAGCCCGGAATGATCTCGAACCTTTCCACGTCGACCATCCCCCGATCGGTGATCTTCAGCGCCGGGATCACCGGGAGCGCGAGGAAGGCGAGCTGGAGGAAGGGTTCCTCCAGCACCACGCCGAGGCTCCGCGCCGCCGCGCGCAGCGCGACGAGCCGGTCGCGCACCGCCTCGAACCGCTCGAGGCTCATCAGTCCCGCCACCGGCAGCGCAAGCTCGGCCAGCACCTCGCCGTCCCGCGCGACGACGAAACCGCCCTCGATCTCGCCCAGCCGGTTCGCCGCCAGCGCCATGTCGGCATAGTCGGCGCCGACGACCGCGATGTTGTGGTGGTCGTGGCAGACGGTGGAGGCGATGGCGCCGGCCTTCAGACCGAATCCCCTCACGAAGCCGGTGGCGATGTTGCCGTTCTTGCCGTGCCGCTCCACCACCGCGATGCGGATCAGGTCGCGCGCCGGGTCGGAGCGCTTGTCGCCGTCCTCGACCGGGATCGTCTCGTGCAGGTGCTCGGTGATGATCTTGCCCTCGAGGATGCCGATGACGTCGGTTTCCGACCGGTTGGCGCGGGCGCGGAAGTCCCCGGGCCGGACCTTCGGCGCTTTGACGGAGTGCCGGCCGACCGGCGCCAGATCGCCCCGCGCCGCAAAGGCCGCCGCATCGGCCACCCGCCCCGCGCAGAGGACGAGCCGGGCATGGCAGCCCTCAAGACTGTCCACCGCGACGATGTCGGCGCGCCGGCCCGGCGCGATCTGGCCGCGGTCCCTCAGCCCGAACGCCTCGGCGGCGGAAAGCGAGGCCGCCCGGTAGGCGGCGAGCGGCGACACACCCTCCGCGATCAGCGTGCGGATCATGTGGTCGAGATGCCCGTGCTCGGCGATGTCGAGCGGGTTGCGGTCGTCGGTGCAGAGGCACATGTAGGCCGAGGTCGCGTCCGTCAGCACCGGGGCGAGCGCCGCGAGATCCTTGGAGACGGAACCCTCGCGGATCAGGACGCGCATCCCCTTCCGGAGCTTTTCCCGCGCCTCCGCCGCCGTCGTCGCCTCGTGCTCGGTGCGGATGCCCGCGGCGATGTAGGCATTGAGGTCGCGGCCCGAGAGTTGCGGGCAATGGCCGTCGACATGGCCGCCCGCGAAGAGCCGCAGCTTCGCCATGCAGCCGGGGTCGCGGTGGATCACGCCGGGATAGTTCATGAACTCGGCCAGCCCGATGCCCGAGGGATGGCCCATGACCTTCGCCAGATCCTCCGCGCCGATTTCCGCGCCCGCCGTCTCCATATGGGTCGACGGCACGCAGGAGGAAAGCTGGACGCGCAGGTCCATCAGCGTGTGGCGGCTCGCCTCCTGGAACCAGCGGATGCCGTCGAGGCCGAGGACATTGGCGATCTCGTGCGGGTCGCAGATCGCGGTGGTGATCCCGCGCGGGGTGACGCAGCGGTCGAACTCCAGCGGCGTGACGAGCGAGCTTTCGATGTGCAGGTGCGTGTCGATGAAGCCGGGCACGAGCGTGAGGCCGGCGACGTCGATCACCTCGCGCCCCACGTAGGCGGCGCCGGTGCCGGCGATCGTGTCGCCGGCGATCGCCACGTCGCCGTCGATGAAGGCGCCGGTGACGACGTCGAACACCCTTCCGCCGCGCAGGACCAGATCGGCCGGCATGTCGCCCCGGCCCTGTGCGATGCGGGTTTCGAGATCAGTCATGGCGTGCCTCCGGCTCGGGTCGCGGCCAGTCTTCCCGAGCCGCGGCGCAAGATCAACGGGCGGTCTTGCAACCCGGACGGTTCTGTCCCACGGTCGCCCGGCGGAACGGGGACGAGGGCGGAATGCGCGCGGGACTGGCCTTTCTGGTGGCGGCCTATGTGCTGAGCCAGTTCTACCGTGCCTTCCTTGCCGTGCTGGCGCCGGTTCTCGACGCGGAGATCGGCGCGACGCCCGCCGATCTGGCGCTCTCCTCGGGTATCTGGTTCCTCGTCTTCGCCCTGATGCAGATGCCGGTCGGAATCGCGCTCGACCGGATCGGGCCGCGGCGCACCGTCTCGGCCCTGCTGGCGGCGGGCGGGGCGGGCGGGGCGCTTGTCTTCGCGCTGGCGGATGGACCCCGGGCGCTGCACCTGGCGATGGCGCTGATCGGGGTCGGATGTTCGCCGGTGCTGATGGCCTCCTACTACATCTTCGCCCGGGTCTATCCGCCGGCGGTCTTCGGCACGCTTGCCGGCGCGATGATCGGGGCGGGTTCGCTCGGCAACATCCTCGGCGCGGCGCCGCTGGCGGCGCTGGTCGAGGCGGCGGGCTGGCGGCCGACGCTCCTCGGCCTTGCCGCGGTGACGCTTGGCGTGGCGCTGGCGCTTGCCGCCTTCGTGCCCGATCCGGAACGGGCCGAGGCCCCGGCGGCGGGCAGGGGCTCGGTCCTCGATCTTCTGCGGGTTCCCGGGCTCTGGGCGATCCTTCTGATGATGGCGGTCGCCTATGCGCCGGCGGCGGCGATCCGGGGGCTCTGGGCCGGGCCCTACGCAGCCGGGGTGTTCGGGGCCGACGCCGCGGCGATCGGGCGCGTCACCCTGGCGATGGCGCTGGCGATGGTCGCCGGCAATTTCGCCTACGGCCCGCTCGACCGTCTCTTCGGCACGCGGAAGTGGGTGGTGTTCTGGGGCAACGCGCTGGGCGCCGCCTGTCTCGGCGCGCTCGCCCTCTGGCCGGACCGGGGGGTCTGGACGGCGGCGGCGCTTCTGGCGGGGCTCGGGCTCTTCGGGTCGTCCTTCCCGGCGATCATGGCCCATGCGCGGGCCTTCTTCCCGCCGCATCTCGTCGGGCGCGGCGTCACGCTGGTCAACATGTTCGGCATCGGCGGCGCGGGGCTCCTGCAATTCGCCAGCGGCCAGGTGCATCGCGCCGCCGCCGATGGCGCGGCCACGCCCGGTGCGCCGTTCAGCGCATTGTTCCTCTTCTTCCTTGTGCCGCTTCTTGCCGGTCTGGCCCTCTACCTCTTCAGCCGCGACGCCTGAGGCTGGCGTGCCCGCCGCCCATCGGCTAACCATCGCGGCGGAAGGAGCCCGCATGCCCCCCGATCTCCGCGACATCGAGGTGATCGCGCCGAACCTCAAGCGGCGCCTGTCGGGCGTGACGGCGACGGTGGTGCGGCTGGTGCCGTTGCAGGCGGCGATGATCGGGATCGCGGCGACGGGGCCGGGCCTGCCGCCGCATGTGCCGCATCTGGCGCTCTGGCGGATGTTCCTCCTGCCGCGCGACCGGCTCCGGGTCTGGCACGCGCGGCGCAACACCGAGATGGCGCTGGGTCTGATCCTGCGCGGGATCTTCCGGCGGCGGCTTTCGCTCCTTTTCACCTCGGCCTCGCAACGCGCCCACACCGGCTATACCCGCTGGCTGATCGGGCGGATGGACGGGCTCGTCGCGACGTCGGAGCGCAGCGCGGGCTACCTCGACCGCAGGCCCGTCGTGATCCTCCACGGGATCGACACCGAAGCGTTCTCGCCGCCAGTCGACCGCGCCACGCTGCGCCGCAGGCTGGGCCTGCCGGAAGACCATGTGATCCTCGGCTGCTTCGGCCGCATCCGCGCGCAGAAGGGGACCGATGCCTTCGTCGACGCCTCCATCGCGCTTCTGAAGGACAGGCCCGGCGTCAGTGCGCTGGTGATGGGCCGTGCGACCGAGGGGCACGAGGGCTTCCTCGCAGGGTTGAGGGAGAAGGCCGTCGCGGCGGGGCTTGAACGCCGCATCCTCTTCCTGCCCGAGGTGCCGGTGCATGAGATCGCCGACTGGTATCGCGCGCTCGACCTCTACGTCGCGCCGCAGCGCTGGGAAGGCTTCGGGCTGACCCCGCTCGAGGCGATGGCCTGCGGCGTGCCGGTGGTGGCCACCCGGGTGGGCGCGTTCGAGGAAATCGTGAGCGAGGAGACCGGCGCACTGGTCCCTGCCGACGACATTCCCTCCCTTGCCGCTGCGCTCGTTCCGTTCCTCGACGACCCGGTCAGGCGCCGGGCCGCGGGGGCGGCGGCGCTGGACCGGATGCGCCGCCATTTCCGCATCGAGGACGAGGCGGCGGCGCTGGTCGCCCTCTATCGCCGGCTTCTCGCGGGGGAGCGCTGGTGAACCGCGCCGGCTTCCTTCTCGCCCGGACGCTGCGGCTGGAGGCGCCGCTGGCCCGGCTGTCGGTGCCGCAGGCGGAGCTGATGGCGGAACTCGCGGGCCGGCGCGTGGCGCTCGTCGGCAATGCCCGCTCGCTGGCCGAGCGCGACGAGGGGGCGGAGATCGACCGCGCCGACATCGTGATCCGGATCAACCGTGCGCCGATGCCGGCCTCGCGCACCCACGGCACGCGAACCGACTGGCTCGCGCTCGCCACCTCGATCGGGGGCGCCGACCTCGACCGGGTCCGGCCGCGTCGCCTTCTCTGGATGAGCCACAAGCGCAAGCGCCTGTCCTGGCGTGTCGCCTCGTCGCCGGGTTTCTACCTGCACCCGCTGGCGGAATGGCAAAGCCTGAAGGATGCCCTCGGCGCACCGCCGACGACGGGACTGATGATGATCGAGCTTCTGGCATCGAGCGAGCTTGCCGAGCTTCGGCTCCACGGATTCGATTTCTTCGCGTCGCTGTCGCTGACCGGATCGCGCCGGGCCGATCAGGTGCCGCACGATTTCGCCACCGAGGCGCGGTTCGTGAAGGCGCTCATCGCCCGCGACGGGCGGGTGGTGCAGGTCGGCGCCCCGCGCGGCGGCTGATCTGAACGGGCGGGGCGCGGAAATATCCCCGCGCAGCGGGCAGCCCGCCCCTTTATCTGTTGTCCGCAATCGTATAAGGGGCCTCGTCCTGAACTTGAGGAGACCCCAATGGGCTACAAGGTCGTTGTCGCCGGCGCCACGGGGAACGTGGGCCGCGAAATGCTGAACATCCTCGCCGAACGGGAATTCCCCGTCGACGAGATCGTGGCACTTGCCTCGCGCAAGTCGCTCGGCACCGAGGTTTCGTTCGGCGACAAGACCCTCAAGACCAAGGATCTCGACACGTTCGACTTCACCGGCTGGGACATCGCGCTCTTTGCCGTGGGCTCGGAAGCGACGAAGGTCTACGCGCCGAAGGCCGCGAAGGCCGGATGCGTGGTGATCGACAACTCGTCGCTCTACCGCTACGACCCGGAAGTCCCGCTGGTGGTGCCGGAGGTGAACCCCGAGGCGGTCGAGCAGTACCGCAGAAGGAACATCATCGCCAACCCCAACTGCTCCACCGCGCAGATGGTCGTCGCGCTGAAGCCGCTGCACGACCGCGCGAAGATCAGGCGCGTTGTCGTCTCGACCTACCAGTCGGTTTCCGGCGCGGGCAAGGCGGGGATCGACGAGCTGTGGGACCAGACCAAGGCCGTCTACAATCCCGTCTCGGAAGTGCCGCCGAAGAAGTTCACCAAGCAGATCGCCTTCAACGTCATCCCCCATATCGACACCTTCATGGAGGACGGCTCCACCAAGGAGGAGTGGAAGATGGTGGCGGAGACGAAGAAGATCCTCGATCCGCGGATCAAGGTCACCGCGACCTGCGTGCGCGTGCCGGTCTTCGTCGGCCATTCCGAGGCGATCAACATCGAGTTCGAGGACTTCCTCGACGAGGACGAGGCCCGCGACATCCTGCGCGAGGCGCCGGGCATCCTGGTCGTCGACAAGCGCGAGCCGGGCGGCTACGTGACCCCGATCGAATGCGTCGGCGACTATGCCACCTTCGTCAGCCGGATCAGGCAGGATTCGACGATCGAGAACGGCATCAACCTCTGGTGCGTGTCCGACAACCTGCGCAAGGGTGCCGCGCTGAACGCCGTGCAGATCGCCGAGACGCTGGGCAACCGCTGCCTGAAGAAGGGGTGAGCAGCGCTCGCTTCCGGTCGTGAAGGGCGCCCCGCGGGGCGCCCTTTTTCGCTGGACAGGCCGCTTCCGGCGGGTAGGTTCCACCCACCTTCCGGTGCCCGCCTCGGCGGGAGAATCGGGAATGCGGTGCAAGCCCGCAACGCGCCCAGCGCTGTAAGGGGGACCGCCGGACGAAAACCACTGGCCGATGGCCGGGAAGGCGTCCGGACGGGAGGAGCCCGAGTCAGAAGACCGGCCGGAAGGGATGGCGCGGGCCGCGCGGACGGCGGCCGGCGCGGGACCATCCAAGGGGACTCCGATGGCCGATACAGCCTGCGCGCTCGCCGCGCCCGATGCCTACGATACCGCCGCCCGGCGGGCCGTCTACCGCACCATCCTCGAACGCCGCGACACGCGCGGCGACTTCCTGCCCGATCCGGTCGCGCCGGAACGGCTGAGCCGCGTGCTTCTCGCGGCGCATCACGGGCCTTCGGTCGGGTTCATGCAGCCCTGGGACTTCGTCGTCCTGCGTGACCTCGAGATGCGGCGCCGGGTGCATGACCTGTTCGCCAGGGCCAATGCGGAGGCGGCGCTGATGTTTCCGCCGGAGCGGCGCGAGACCTACCGCGGGCTGAAGCTCGAGGGCATCCTCGAGGCGCCGCTCAACATCTGCGTGACCTGTGACCGCAGCCGCGCCGGGCCTGTGGTGATCGGGCGGACCCATATCCCGATGATGGACCTCTTCTCGTCGGTCTGCGCGGTGCAGAACCTCTGGCTCGCGGCGCGGGCCGAGGGGCTTGGCGTCGGCTGGGTGTCGATCCTCGACAACAACGCGCTGAAGGCGCTGCTCGGCCTGCCGAAGGGCGTGATCCCGGTCGCCTATCTCTGCCTCGGCCACGTGCGTGGCTTCCATCGCCGGCCGGAACTGGAAACGGCGGGCTGGCGGCGGCGGCTGCCGCTGGCCGATCACGTCCATGTCGACGGATGGGGCAAGGCCGGTGCGGACGAGACCCTCGCCGGACGGATTCGCGACGACCAGGCGGCGACCGAGGCCGGACGGTTCCTGGAGGAGCGGCTGGGCTAGGCGATCCGGCGCCGGCGGCCCCGGCGCCGGCACCTTTACATCGGGGCCGGAAAGGGCGACCGTTCGGCAGCAACCGGCGGGGCATGCGATGGACTTCACGACCGCGGTCGTCACCTGTTTCGCGAAATACGCGACCTTCTCGGGGCGCGCGCGGCGGGCGGAACTCTGGTGGTTCGCGCTGTTCAACTTCGGCGTGCTGGCGATCCTGTCGGTGATCGACATGGGCTTCGGCGCGCCGCACCGCTGGATGGCGGGCGAGGGCGGGCCGAGCCCGGTGGGCACGCTCTACTGGCTTGCGGTGCTCCTGCCCTCGATTGCCGTCACGGTGCGGCGGCTCCATGACACCGACCGCAGCGGCTGGTGGATCCTGATCGAATTCGTGCCGCTGGTCGGGCCGCTGGTGCTGATCTGGTTCCTCGTCACGCCGGGCACGACAGGCCCCAACCGCTTCGGCCCGGACCCGCTCGGGCCGCCGGCCGAGGACGTGCAGCCCTCGTCGCTGCCGCGGGTGCCGCGCCGCTGAACCTCAGTAGCTGTGGTCGGCGTAGATGCGCGACAGGTCGCCCGCCCATTCGCCGTGGTATTTCTCCAGCAACTCGTCGGCAGGCACCTTGCCCGTCTCCACGCTTTCCTGGAGCGCGTTCAGGAAATGCGTCTCGTCGGGCACCATGCCGCCCGCGCCGGGGCGCGCCCGCGCCTTCAGCCCGGCCTCGGCGATCCGCACCGCCTCGCGCGCGAGGTCGATCATGCGGATTCCGTTCGCCTCGCCCTGGAGCGCGTCGATCGAGGCCGCCGCGCGCAGGGCATCGCGGGTTTCGGCATCCCAGCCGCGGACGAGATCCCAGGCGGCATCGAGCGCGGCCTGATCGTAGAGAAGCCCGACCCAGAACGCCGGCAGCGCGCAGAGCCGCCGCCACGGGCCGCCGTCCGCCCCCCGCGTCTCCATGTATTTCTTGATCCGCGCCTCGGGGAAGACGGTGGTCAGATGGTCCGCCCAGTCCGAAAGGGTCGGCTTCTCCCCCGGCAGCGCCGGCAGCTCTCCCTTGAGGAAATCGCGGAACGACTGGCCGAGCGCGTCGATGTAGCGGCCGTCGCGGTAGACGAAATACATCGGCACGTCGAGCACGTAGTCGACGTAGCGCTCGAACCCCATGCCGTCCTCGAAGACGAAGGGCAGCATCCCGGTCCGCGCCGGGTCGAGGTTCTGCCAGATGTGGCTGCGCCAGCTTTTCCGCCCGTTGGGCCTGCCGTCGAGGAAGGGCGAGTTGGCGAAGAGCGCGGTGGCGACCGGTTGCAGTGCCAGCGCCACGCGGAACTTCTTCACCATGTCGGCTTCCGAGGCGAAGTCGAGGTTCACCTGCACGGTGCAGGTGCGATACATCATCGTCTTGCCCATCGTGCCGACGCGGTCCATGTAGTCGGTCATCAGGCGATAGCGGCCCTTGGGCATCATCGGCATGTCCTCCTGCCGCCAGATCGGCGCGGCGCCGAGGCCGATGAACCGCGCGCCGATGCCGTCGGCGACCGCCTGCACCTCGCGCAGGTGTTCGTTCACCTCGTCGCAGGTCTGGTGGATCGTCTCCAGCGGCGCGCCGGAAAGCTCCAGTTGCCCGCCCGGTTCCAGGCTGACGTTGGCGCCGTCGCGCGAAAGCCCGATGATGTTGCCCTGTTCGAGCACCGGCTGCCAGCCATAGCGGCTGCCGATCCCTTCCAGCATGGCGCGGATCGACCGGGGGCCGTCGTAGGGCAGCGGCTTGAGCGTGTCGGTGCAGTAGCCGAACTTCTCGTGCTCGGTCCCGATCCGCCAGGCATCCTTCGGCTTGCAGCCGGATTCGAGATAGGCCGCGAGGTCCTCGAACCGCTCGATCGGGCCGCCGCCCTCTTGTGGAATGGACATGGGAAGCCTCGATCCGTCTGGCGATTCAGGAGCGATAGACCTGAAACGCGGCCGTGCCCGAGTCAAGGTCGCCCGATGGCGCAGCCCATGACTTTTCGTGATCGCTCAGGCGCGGGGCAGGGGCGCGGCGGCGCGCCGCCACAGCGGCAGCGTCGGCTGCCCGTGATCCAGCGCGGCCGTCACCCCGGCCATGTCGATGCCGGGAAGGGCGGCGAAGGCGTCATAAAGCCGTTCGGCGCCGGCGGCATCCACGGGAATCAGCAACACCTGCCCGTGCTGGGTCTTCAGCCGCCAGGCGCGCGCGCCGTAGAACTCCGCAAGCCGCAGCTCCGCCAGATCCGCGAGCGCCACGAAACCGCCGAAGCTCGGGCCGAAATAGCCGACCTGGCCCTCGTCCACCTCGACCATCCCCGGCGCTCCGACCTCGCGCAGGAAGCGGACGCGGCGGAGCGCGATCATCGCCCAGCCCGCTGCCAGCGCCGCCACGGCCAGCCCGAACGGCACCAGCACATATCCTCCCAGCGACGCGATCCAGAGCCCGGCCGCGCCGGCAAACCCCGCCGCGATGACCTCGCGCCAGCGACGAAGCATCGCGCGAACCTCGGTCCGGATCATGCCGCGGCCCAATCCCCGAGATGCGCCTGCCACAGCGCGAGAAGCGCCACCGCCGCGGTTTCGGCGCGCAGGATGCGGGGGCCGAGGGCGACGGGCGTGACGAAAGGGGCCGCGCGCAGACAGTCCCGCTCGGCGGCGGAAAATCCGCCTTCGGGACCGATGAGGATGGCCCAGGGGCCCGGTGCGGCGCCGGCCAGCACATCGCGGGCCGACCCTTCGCCCGCCCGCTCCTCGTCGGCCCAGAGGATGCGCCGGCCCGGGGACCAGCCCGCCAGCACCCGCGCAAGCGGCGCCGGCTCCGTCACCTCGGGGATCGTGAGCCGCCCGCATTGCTCGGCCGCCTCGCGGACATGCGCGAGGGCCTTGTCGCGGCGGAACCGCTCGGCATTGGTGAAGTCGGTCATCACCGGCAGGATGCGGGCCACCCCCATCTCCACCGCCTTCTCGACGATGAAATCGGTCCGCGCCTTCTTCACCGGGGCGAAGAGAAGCCAGAGATCGGACGGCGCATCCTGCACCCGGACATGTTCCCGACAGGCAAGCGACCCCTTCCGGCGGCCAGCCTCCGTCACCTCGCAAAGCCACTCGCCGTCACGCCCGTTGAAGGTGAGAATCCGGGCGCCCGCGCCTTCGCGCATGACGCCGAAAAGGTAATGCGCCTGCGCCTCGGTCAGGGTGACGGATTGCCTCGCTCCCAGCGCCTGGTCTACACAGAGCCTGATCTTCGCCACAGTCATGAGCCGGACCTTATGAGCGCGCCCCAGGATTTGCCAGAGCCCGGCAGGCCCGTTCCCGGTCAGGTCGCCGATGCGATGCGCGACAACTGGGTCGACCGCATCGCCCCCGGGTTCATGCGGCCCTATCTCAGGCTGAGCCGCGCCGACCGGCCGATCGGCACCTGGCTCCTGCTTATCCCCTGCTGGTGGGGCGTGGCACTTGCCGCCGCCGAGGACGGCTGGCGGGCCGGCGACATCTGGATCTGGCTCGGCTGCGCGCTGGGCGCCGTGCTGATGCGGGGCGCCGGCTGCACCTGGAACGACATCACCGACCGCGATTTCGACGCCAGCGTCGCGCGCACCCGGTCGCGCCCGATCCCCTCCGGCCAGGTCTCGGTGCGGCAGGCGGTGACCTGGATGTTCGCGCAGATGGCGCTGGCGGGGCTGGTCCTGCTGACCTTCAACGGGTTCGCCGTCCTGCTCGGCGTCTCCTCGCTCGGCCTGGTGGCGATCTATCCCTTCGCCAAGCGCTTCACCTGGTGGCCGCAGCTCTTCCTCGGGCTCGCGTTCAACTGGGGCGCGGTGCTGGCCTATGCGGCGCATTCCGGCCGCGTCGGCTGGGCGGCGGTGCTTCTCTATGCTTCGGGCATCGCCTGGACGCTGTTCTACGACACGATCTACGCCCACCAGGACAAGGATGACGACGTGCTGATCGGCGTGAAGTCCACGGCCCGGCTTTTCGGCGCGGCGACGGGCAGGTGGCTCGGCCTGTTCCTGGTCTCGACGGTCGGGCTGATGACGCTTGCCGTGCTCGTCGCGCTCCTGCCGGTGGCGGGGCCGCTGAAGCTCGCCATCGCCCTCGCCGCGCCCTGGGCGATGGGCTGGCATCTCCTGTGGCAGATGAACCGGATCGACATCGACGATCCGGACATCTGCCTGAGGCTCTTCCGCGCCAACCGCGACACCGGCCTTCTGGCTGCGCTGTTTCTTGCCGCTGCGGCCTTCCTCTGATTGATCCGGCCTGCCCGCGACCGTAAGGAAGACGGGTCTGCCACTGCGCGAAGGCATGCTGCGCCCGATGCGATTTTCCCTGCCCAAGGCCCCGAGCCTGCCCCTGGCCATTCCGGTCCGGCTGATCCTGCCCGGATTCCTCTTGCTGGCCGCGCTTCTCAGCCTGCTTGCCGCCACCGTTGCCGCCTCCTTCGTCGAGCGGCGGTCGGCCGAAGGTGTGGCGAGGGCGCTGGCGGATGCGGGCGCGGGCTGGGCCGATGTCCTTGCCGATGGCTTGCAGATCACGCTTGCCGGCACCGCGCCGACCGAGGCCGACCGCTTCCGCGCCCTGACGGCGGCGGGGACGGTCGTCGATTCCGACCGGGTGATCGACGCGATGGACGTGCTCGACCCGGCCGCGCTCAAGGCGCCCGATTTCACCATCGAGATCCTGCGCAACGACGACGGCGTCTCGCTCATCGGGCTGGTGCCGGCGGCGACCGACCGCGACGGCATCGTGACGCGGCTGACGGAGATCGCAGGCGAAGGCAAGGTAACCGACATGCTCGAAGCCGCCGACCATCCCGTACCGCAGGGCTGGCCGGCGGCGCTCGATTTCGGGATGAAGGCGATCGGATCGCTACCGCGCTCCAAGGTGTCGATCTTCGCCGATCATGTCGCCATCACGGCGATTTCCGACAGCGCCGCCGAAAAGGCACGGATCGAATCCGACCTCAGCCGGAAGGCGCCCAAGGGGCTCAGGCTCGCGCTTGACATCTCGGCGCCGCGGCCGGTGATCACGCCCTTCACGCTGCGCTTTCTCATCGACGAGAACGGCGCGCGCTTCGATGCTTGCGCCGCCGACAGCAGCCAGGCGCGCGACCGCATCCTGGCGGCGGCGACTGCGGCCGGTGCCAGGCGCAAGAACGCCTGCACCATCGGGCTTGGCGTGCCCACTCCTGCCTGGGCCGATGCGGTCACGATGGGTCTTTCGGCGATGAAGGAACTGGGCGCGGGGTCGATCACCTTCTCGGATGCCGACATTTCGCTTATCGCCGCCGAGACGGTGACGCAGGACGCCTTCGACCGCGTCGTGGGCGAGCTTGAATCGAACCTGCCCGAGGTCTTCTCGCTTCATGCGGTTCTGACGCCCAGACAGGCCGAAGCCTCGGGTGCGCCCGTGGTGCCGGAGTTCGTCGCCACCCTCTCGTCCGAGGGGCGGCTCGAGATGCGCGGCCGGCTCGGCGACGAATTGTCGCGCGATGCCGTCGACAGTTTCGCGCGCGCCCGTTTCGGATCGGCCTCGGTCCATGCCGCGACCCGGCTTGCGCCCGACATGCCGGCAGGCTGGCCGATGCGCGTCCTGGCCGCGCTCGAGGCGCTGGGCGAGCTTGACAGCGGCAGCGCCCGGGTGCGGCCCGAGATCATCAGGATTTCCGGGCTCACCGGATCGGCGACCGCGTCGGACAGTGTCGCCCGGATCCTGTCGAGCCGCCTGGGCGAAGGGCTCAACTTCAAGCTCGACATCCGCTACGACGAAAGGCTCGACCCGCTTCTCGGCCTGCCCACGGACGAGGAATGTGTGGCCGGGATCAATGATCTGCTGACCGAGCACAAGATCAACTTCGAGCCGGGCTCCGCCCAGATCGCGCGGGACGCGTCGGGGACGCTCGACAAGATCGCCGAGAAGATGAAGCAGTGCTCCGACTTCGCGATGGAAGTGGGCGGCCACACCGACGCCCAGGGCCGCGAGGAGATGAACCTGGAGCTGAGCCAGAAGCGGGCGGAGGCGGTGATCGCCGCGCTGATGGAGCGGCGGGTTCTGACCGGCAACCTGACCGCCCAGGGCTATGGCGAAACCGTGCCGATCGGCGACAACGAGACCGAAGCCGGGCGCGAGGCGAACCGGCGGATCGAGTTCCGGCTGATCAAGCCGGCAACCGGAACGGCCGCGGCGGAAGGCGGGGCCGGGGAGGCGCCCGTTGCCGTGAACACGCCGGACGACGATACGCCGAAGCCGAAACCGCGTCCGGAACGTTAGCGCGGCCCGGGCGGGGTTGACCGGCACGAAGGGAACATCCAGAGCAAGGCCATGAACAGAACCGAACTCATCATCGCCACGGCGATCATCCTCTTCGTGGCCTTCGGCCTGGGCTGGTTCGCCTGCTGGCTCGTCCACCGGCTGAGCCGGGTGACGAAAGCCGAGATGGACGACCTGGAGAGGATGGCGCGCGACCTGCACGAGGCCGAGGAAACCCGCGATGCGGCGATCGGCTTTCTGGAAAGCCGCGAGTCGGAACTGACGAACCGGCTCAACCAGACGCAGGCAGAACTGCGCGCCGCGATGGATGGCCTGCGCGATGCGAGGGCCGAATCCGAGGATCTGCGCGCCTATATCGAGCGGATGAACGCCGGCTGAGACACCCCGAGGGGCGGTCCTACCACCGCGCCAGCGCGTCCTCGTCCCGGTCCTTCGCCGCGACCCATTCGGCGCCGTCGGGGCCGAATTCCTTCTTCCAGAACGGCGCGCGGGACTTGAGGTAGTCCATCAGGAACTCCGCCGCCTCGAAGGCCGCGCCGCGATGGCGTGCGGCGGTGGCGACCATCATGATCGGCTCGCCGGGAGAAAGCGGGCCGTGGCGGTGGATCACCAGAACGTCGGCGAGCGCCCAGCGCGCCCGCGCTTCCCCGGAGATGGCGGCGATCGCCCTCTCGGTCATCCCGGGATAGTGCTCGATCTCCATCCGCGCCATCCGGCCGCTGTCGTCGCGCACGACGCCGAGGAAGGTGACCACCGCGCCCACGCCGCGTCCGCCGCAGATGCCCCGTGCAAAGGCGTCGCATTCCGCGCCGTAGTCGAAGGGCCCGGCCTGAACCCGCACGCGCATCCTCAGCCCCCGGTCATCGGGGGAAAGAAGGCGACCTCGCGCACCCCGGCCAGCGGCGCGGAGAAATCGGACAGCTCCTGGTCGAGCGCCACGCGCAGGCTGCGGGTGTCGGCGAAGGCGGCGGCATAGCGGTCTTCGCGCGCCTTCAGTTCCTCGATCAGGTCGGCCACGGTCGCGGCGCGGGTTTCCACCTTCTCGCGCGGCAGCCCGATGCGTTCGCGCACCCAGGCGAAATAGAGAACATCTATCATCGGTCATCCTTCAGGAAGGGCAGGGCCTTGCGGAAATACTCCCATCCGGTGACGAATGTGAGCACCGCGGCGATCCAGATCAAGCCGAGGCCGACGAACGTCGCGTAGGAGGAACAGCCCCTGACCCCGCAGGACCGGATCGGGTCGGCCAGGCCGGCGGTGACAAGCTCTGCATATTGCTCCGGCGTCATCCCGCGCCGGGCGATGCCCTCGAGATGCTCGAGCCCGGTGCCGAGGAAGAGGACGGCGATGGCGATCATCTGCGCCGTGGTCTTCCACTTGGCGAGCCTCGTGACCTTCAGCGTGCCGGCCCGGGCGCCGAGATACTCCCTGAGCCCGGAGACGAAGACCTCGCGGAAGAGGATGACGGTCGCGGGCAGGATCAGCCAGGGGTTCATCCCCGAATAGCCGGTCAGCACCATGATGGCGATGACGACCATCGCCTTGTCGGCGATCGGGTCGAGCATGGTGCCGAACTTCGATTCCTGCTTCCACAGCCGGGCGAGGTAGCCGTCGAACCAGTCGGTGATCGCGGCGGAGACGAAGAGCACGAGCGCGAACCAGTCGGCCCAGGGCCGGTGGAAATAGAGGAACATCACCGCGACGCCGGGCGCGGCGAGCAGACGGAGGACCGTCAGGATGTTCGGGATCGTCCACATGCCGGCACCCTAGCCCGTGGCGATGGCGACTGGAAGAGGGGCAGAGGCACCCGGTCAGCCACTGGCCGGAAGGGCCGCTTCAAGCGCCGGCCAAAGCTCCTCGACCGGTTCGCAGCCGATGGCGAGGCGGACGAAGCCGGGCGCCACGGCATCGCCCCAGCGGTCGCGCCGTTCGGCCGATGTGTGGACCCCGCCGAAGGAGGTGGCCGGCCTCAGGAAGGGGCAGGCGGCGATGAAGGCGTCGGCCGCCGCGTCCGAGTCGAGCGTCAGGCCGATGAGGAACCCCGGCCGCAGCATCTGCCGTGCGGCGAGGGTATGGGCGGGATCCTTGGCGAGGCCCGGATAGCGGATCGCCCGGACGGCGGGATGCGCCGCCAGCCGCCCGGCGACGAGGCCGGCGGTCCGGCACATCCGGTCGAAGCGCAGATCCAGCGTCTCGAGGCTGCGGTGCAGGAGCCACGCCTCGAACGGGCCGGGGATGGCGCCGGAGAGCTTCCGCCACTCCCGCACCGCCGCGATCACCTGCGGGTCGCGGCCGGCGACATGGCCCATCAGGATGTCGGAATGCCCGCCCGGCGCCTTGGTGTCCGAGGCCACGATGAGGTCGGCCCCGAGGTCCAGCGGGCGCTGGCCGAAGGGCGTCATCGTGGTGTTGTCGACGACGCTGAGCCCGCCCGCCGCGCGGACCCCGGCCGCGACATGGGCGATGTCGCAAAGGTCGAGCCCGGGGTTCGAGGGCGATTCGACGAAGACCAGCCGGTAGCCGGCAAAGCCGCCCTCGGCGAAGCCCGCCGTTGGCCGCAGGTCGAACCGGACGCCCAACCGGGCAAGGATGCGGTCGGCGAGGAGCCGGGTGGTGTAATAGCCGTCCGAAGGCAGCAGCACCCGGTCCCCGGCCTCGAGAACCGCAAAGAACGCGGCGGCGATGGCGGCCATGCCGGAGGGGAAGAGCACCGCCTCGGCGCCTTCCAGATGCCCCAGCATCTTCTCCGCCGCCTCCCAGGTCGGGTTGTCGGACCGGCCGTAGCCCGCAAACCCCGCCGGATCGCCCGGCAGGTGATACATCGAGGCGAGCGTCAGCGGCGGCGCGATCGGCTCACCCTTCTCCAGCGTCCGGCCGCGCAGGTGCAGAAGCTCGGCGGCGGAGGGGGTGGCGGGGTCGGTCATGGCGGTTCCTTTCGGTCCCGCGGCGGTCAGCCGCCGGGGTTGAAGAAGTCGTAGATCGTCTGCGCCGTCGCCGCGGAAATCCCTTCCACCGCCTTCAGATCCTCGAGCCCGGCGCGGGAGACCGCCTTGGCGGAGCCGAAATGCTGGAGGAGCGCGCGCTTGCGGGCGGCGCCGATGCCCGGCACCTCGTCGAGCGGGGTCGCGCCCATCGCCTTGGCGCGCTTCGCCCGGTGGGCGCCGATCGCCCAGCGGTGCGCCTCGTCGCGCAGGCGCTGGACGAAGTAGAGGACGGCGGCGTTGTGCGGCAGCGCGAAGGGCGGCTTGCCGGGGCGGTGGAACTCCTCCTTGCCGGCGTCCCGGTCGATGCCCTTGGCGACGCCGATCACCGGGATGTCCTCCACCCCCATGTCCTCGAGGATGCCGTGGACGGCCGAGACCTGCCCGGCACCGCCGTCGATCAGCAGGAGATCGGGCCAGGTCTCGCCCGCGCGGTCGGGGTCTTCCTTCAAGAGGCGCTGGAAGCGGCGGGTCAGCACCTCCTTCATCATGCCGAAATCGTCGCCCGGCGTCAGCTCGGTGCCGCGGATGTTGAACTTGCGATACTGGCTTCTGAGGAAGCCCTCGGGCCCGGCGACGATCATCCCGCCGACCGCGTTCGTCCCCATGATGTGCGAGTTGTCGTAGACCTCGATCCGCCGCGGCGGGGAGTCGAGGTCGAAGGCCTCGGCCAGCCCTTCCAGCAGCTTCGACTGCGCCGCGCTCTCGCTCATCTTCCGGGCGAGGCTTTCGCGGGCGTTGCGGGCGGCGTTCTCGACCAGCTCGGCCTTCTCGCCCCGCCGCGGCACGGCAAGCTCCACCTTGCGGCCGGCACGGTCGGAGAGGAGCTGGACCATCAGGTCGGCATCCTCGATCGGATGGCTGAGGAGGATCAGCCGCGGCGGCGCCTTGTCGGCGTAGAACTGGCCGAGGAAGGCTTCCAGCACCTCGGCCGCCTCGGCGCCGGACCCCGTGCGGGGATAGAAGTCGCGGTTGCCCCAGCTCTGGTTGGCGCGGATGAAGAAGACCTGCACACAGGCCTGCCCGCCCTCCATATGGAGCGCCACCACGTCCGCCTCGGCCACACCGCGCGGGTTGATCCCCTGCGCCGACTGCACCTGCGTCAGCGCGCGGATGCGGTCCCTCAGCGCCGCGGCCCGCTCGAACTCCATCGCCTCGGAGGCCGCGGCCATCTCCTCCGCCAGCTTCGCCTGCACCTGCGTGGTCCTGCCGCGGAGGAAGCGTTCGGCATCGGCGACGAGCGCGGCATAATCGGCCTCGCCGATGTAGCCGACGCAGGGCGCGCTGCACCGCTTGATCTGGTAGAGCAGGCAGGGCCGGGTGCGGCTGGCGAACATCGTGTCCGGGCAGTTGCGGAGCAGGAACACCTTCTGGAGCTGGTTCAGCGTCCGGTTCACCGCCCCGGCGGAGGCGAAGGGGCCGTAGTAGTCGCCCTTTTCCTTCTTCGCGCCCCGGTGCTTCTTGATCTGCGGGAAGGGGTGGTCCTTGGCCACGAGGATGTTGGGGAAGGACTTGTCGTCGCGCAGGAGCACGTTGAAATAGGGCTTGAGCTGCTTGATCAGGTTCTGTTCCAGCAGCAGCGCCTCGGTCTCCGTCCGCGTCGTCAGGAACATCATCGCATGCGTCGCGTGGATCATCCGCGCGATCCGCGCCGAATGGCCCGCGGGGCGGGCGTAGCTCGAGACCCGCGCCCTGAGGTTGCGCGCCTTGCCGACGTAGAGCACGCGGCCCTCGGCATCGAGCATCCGGTAGACGCCCGGCTGCGCGGTCAGGGCCTTGAGGTAGGACTGGATCAGGCTGTGCCCTGAAAGCTTCCCTGACGTCACCTCGACCATCTCAACACGCTCCATCGGGCCGGCCGCTGCGATGGCCGGCGATTCCTGCCCCCGGCTGCAACCATACGGGCCTGGACGCAAGCGGAAACCTGTCCACGGAAAATGTGGATAACTCTGTCGAAAACACTCCGGCGTCCCGAAATTCTCCTTGTTTTCGGCTGGCTTCGACGGATCGCCCAATTTTTAGGCAGATCGGCAAACCATTGAAATCACGCAATAGTTTTGGTGATCGCGGGCAAACGTCTGATACCATTGGAAGAATCGCCACGGATTTGTCACGGGGGCGTTACAGGTGGACAAGTCAAGCCCGGCCGGTCATTGTGGGCGGATTTTTCGCTAGCCCACACCCAAAATGTCCGGTGTCTTCCAGCCGAGGTGCTGGCCCCCGTCGACGCAGATCAACTGGCCGGTGACGGCCCGCGCGTCGATGAGATAGCCGAGGGCGGCGCAGATGTCCTCGGGGTCGGCTCCGCGCTCGAGGATCGAGCCCGCGCGCTGGTTCCGGAAGTGCTCCTCGCTCTGACGCGCCCCCCGCAGCGTCGTTCCCGGGCCGACGGCATTGACACGGATGGCCGGCGCCAGCGCGCGCGCCGCGGTCCGGGTGAAGGCCCACAGACCCATCTTGGCCACCGTGTAGGACATGAACTCGGGCGTGAGCTTCAGCACCCGCTGGTCGAGCATGTTGACGACAAGCGCCTGCGAAAGCGCCGCGCCGTCGGCCTGCCGGATGGCCCGGGGAGCCTGGGCAGCGAAATCCTGCGTCAGCGCGACGGGCGCTCGGAGGTTCGATTCGATGTGGCGGTCCCAGCTTTCGCGGGTGCCGGTGCGGATGGTGTCGTATTCGAAGATCGAGGCGTTGTTCACCAGAAGGTCGACCGGGCCGCCAAGCGCCTTTGCCGCGCGCGCGACAAGGGTGCGGGTCTCGGCCTCGACCAGGAGATCGGCGCGCAGCGTCTCGGCGGTGACGCCGCGCGCCCGCGCCTCTGCGGCGGTTTCCTCGGCCGCCCCGGCGGAACTGGCGTAGTGGACGGCGACATCGAAGCCGCGGCCCGCAAGGTAAAGCGCCATCTCCCGGCCGAGCCGCCGCGCCGCGCCGGTGACGAGCGCGCGCCGCATCACGCCTTCCCTCCGCAGGGGCAGGGGCCGTTGCCGACGCGCGGCCTGCCGCAGGCAGGGCAGCGCGCCGCGCCGGGGCGGCGGAACCCGCGCGCCGGATAGCGCAGCCGCCCGAAGACCCCGAGTATGGCAAGGAAGACGAGAAGAAGGAGCACCACCTTGACCATGTCAGAGCCCGTAGCGCGCCCAGAGCGCGCGTTCCTCGATCTGGTCGACCGCCGCGCCCAGGATGCGGCTGCCGAACCGCTGGAAGAGGGATTTCCTCATGCCGTAAGGCACCAGCCGCACCTTGTCGCCGTAAAGCGCCTTCAGCTTCGGCACCATGTGACCGAGCCCGTCGGCCAGCCCCTTCGCCACCGCGGCTTCGCCCACCCAGACATCGCCGGTGAACAGGTCGCCCTCGGCGAGCCTGCCGCCGCGCCGCGCCCGCACCTGTGCCTTGAACGCCGCGTGCACGGGTTCGAGAATGTCCCTCAGCCGCGCGATATCCTCCGGCTTCTCGGGGCGGAACGGATCGAGAAGGCTCTTCGACGCCCCGGCGGTGTGGACGCGCCGTTCGATCCCGTGACGGGCGAGGAAATCGGGAAAGCCGAAGCCCGCCGAAATCACGCCGATGGAGCCCACGACCGAACTGGCATCCAGCCAGATGTCATCGGCGGCGCTGGCCAGCCAGTAGCCGCCCGAGGCCGCCACATCCTCGACGAAGGCATGGACGGGCAGTTTCCTCTCGTCCGCCAGACGGCGGATGCGCGCGGCGATCAGCGCCGACTGAACCGGCGAGCCGCCGGGGGAATTCACCGCGAGCGCGACGGCGGCGGGTCGGCCCTTGCGGAATGCCTTCTCGATCACCGGGGCAAGGGCCGCGTCGCTCAGCCCGCCGCCCATGCGGCCGCCTGAGATGATCATCCCCTGAAGCCGCAGGACGGCCACGCGCGGGGGCGACTTGAGGAAGGGGATGTGCCATGCCATGCGACCTGATGTAGTCCCGGTGCGCGCGGGCGGCAATAGCCGGCCCTTTCGCCGTGCAGACGGGCCGGATAGGGTGCCGCCATGATCGACAAGCTGGAAATGTTCATCGCGCTTGCCAACGAGCGCCACTTCGGCCGCGCGGCCGAGGCGATGAGGGTCACCCAGCCGACGCTGTCCTCGGCGATCCGCCAGCTCGAGGAACAGCTTGGCGTGCAGCTCGTCTTCCGAGGCTCGCGCTTCCAGGGGCTGACGCCCGAGGGGCAGCGCACCTTCGACTGGGCGGTGCGCATCGTCGGCGATGCGCGCACCCTGCGCGAGGAGATGCGGGCGCGCCGCCACGGCCTGTCGGGCAACCTCAGGATCGGGGTGATCCCGACCGCGCTGCCGATGATCGCATGGCTGACGGTGCCGTTCCTCGCCGCCAACCCGAATGTCGACCTGACGCTGCTGTCGCGCACCTCGGTCGAGATTCTCGACGGAATCGAGCGGCTGGAGCTGGACGCAGGCGTCACCTACCTCGACAACGAGCCGCTGGGCCGGGTGGTGCAGGTGCCGCTCTTCCGCGAACGCTACCGCCTGCTTGTGGCCGGGACGTCGGAACTGGCAGAGCGGGAGGCGATCACCTGGGCCGAGGTTGCGAGCCTGCCGCTCTGCCTGCTCACCGGCGACATGCAGAACCGGCGCATCGTCAACCGCCACCTTGTCGAGGCCGGTGCGACCGTGCGTGCGCGGGTCGAGGCGAATTCGTCGATCGCGCTCATCGCGCATGTGGAAACCGGCCAGTGGGTCGCCATCGTGGCCGAGATGCTGGCCGACATGCACGGGGCCGGGCTCAAGGCCATTCCGATCGTCGCGCCGGAGGCGAGCCACCTCGTCGGGCTGATCGCCGCGCTGCGCGAGCCGCACCGGCCGGCGCTGAACGCGCTGCTCGACCAGGCGCGCAAGGTGGCTAAGGTGTGACCGGTCAGCGCCCGGCCGCGGCTGCCGCGCCGCCGTCCGCGCCGCCGTCCACGCCCCCGTCCGCAGTCCAGTCGGCGCCCTGCATCTCCCGCAGTCGGCTCGCCGTGCGCTCGAACTCGAAGGCACCCTCGCCCTCGACATAGAGCCGCTCCGGCTCGTCGGCGGCCGAGCAGATCAGCCGCACCTTCGCCTCGTAGAGCGCGTCGACGAGGATGACGAAACGTTTCGCCTCGTTGTAGTTCTCGGCCGACAGATGCGGGATGTCCTCGACGATCAGCACCCGCAGCGCGCCGGCGATGGCGAGATAGTCCGCCGGGCCGAGCGGGCGGCCGCAAAGCTCCCAGAACGAGGCGCGGGCGACGCCGGCGTGGTAGTCGGGCAGCACGACCTCGCGTCCTTTCACCGCAAGGCGGAGTTCGGAATCCGCTCCTCCCCCGGTGAGTTCCAGCCATATCCGCGAGATCGCCTCGCGCGCCCCGGTTCCCGCGGGCGTGAACCAGACCTGTGCGCCGTGAAGCCGGTGCTGGCGGTAATCGGTCTCGCTTTCCAGCTCGCGGACGGCCATGCGGTCCTTCAGGAGCCGGATGAAGGGCAGGAACAGCGGACGGTTGAGCCCGTCGCGATAGAGGTCGTCCGGCGCGCGGTTCGAGGTGGTGACGACAGTCACCCCGAGGTCGAAGAGCATCTGGAAGAGACGGCCCACGATCATCGCGTCGGCGATGTCGGTGATCTGCATCTCGTCGAAGCTGAGAAGCCTCAGCCGGCCCGCGATCTCTTCCGCCACCGGGCGGATCGCGTCGTCGACGCCGGTCTTGCGGGCGGCGTGAAGGGCTGCCTGCACCTCCTGCATGAAGGCATGGAAATGGACGCGCCGCTTGGCCTCGATGGCGACGGTGCCGTGGAAGAGATCCATCAGCATCGACTTGCCGCGGCCGACGCCTCCCCAGAGATAGAGGCCGCGCACCGGATCGGGCGCGCGGGCGAAAAGCCCGGCCAGAAGCCCGCGCCGGCGCCCGTTCGCCTCCTCGAGGCCGCGGCGGATTCGCTCGAGCTCCGGCAGGAGGGCACGCTGCGCCGCATCCTGGCGCAAGACGCCCTCGTGGGTCATCCGATCATAGATTTCGGTCAGCGTCTCGGCCATGTGCGTCCGATAGCGTGGCGGGCGGCGAAGGGAAAGCCCGTCGCTGGTGCCGGACGCAAGAGGCCCGCGTCGTGATTGTCCCGATCACAATTCTCGATTTGACGGGGCGGTCGGCGCGGAGCAGTGTCGCCCGGCCCGAACCGGAGACCTGCCGATGACATCCCGCGCCCCGCTCTTCACGCCCGTGCTGATCGGCGGGTGCATCATCATCATGCTGGGCTTCGCGGTCCGGGCGAGTTTCGGCGTGTTCCAGATTCCGATCGCCAGCGAATTCGGCTGGCCCCGGTCGGAATTCTCGCTGGCCATCGCCATCCAGAACATCGCCTGGGGAATCGGCCAGCCGCTGTTCGGCGCGCTGGCGGAAAAGTTCGGCGACCGCCGGGCGATCGTCGCGGGGGCGCTGTTCTACGCGGGCGGGCTGGTCCTGTCGGCCTTTGCGGTGACGCCGGGCCAGATGCAGCTTCTGGAGATCCTGGTCGGCTTCGGCATCGCCGGCACCGGCTTCGGCGTCATCCTTGCCGTCGTCGGCCGCGCGGCGAGCCCCGAAAACCGGTCCGTCGCCCTCGGCGTTGCCACGGCCGCCGGTTCTGCCGGCCAGGTGTTCGGCGCGCCGGTGGCGGAAATCCTTCTTGGCCATTTCGACTGGCCCGCCGTCTTCATCATCTTCGCCGCGGTGATCCTGCTCAGCCTTTTCGCGCTGCCGATGATGCGGGCACCGGAACGGGCGAGCCGGGCGGAGCTGGAGGAATCGATGGGCGATGTCCTGATGCGTGCCTTCCGCGACCCGTCCTATGTGCTGATCTTCCTCGGCTTCTTCTCCTGCGGCTACCAGCTTGCCTTCATCACCGCGCATTTCCCGGCGATGGTGACGGAGATGTGCGGCGCGATCGCACCGAACGGGATGCTGGCGGGGCTCGGCATCGCCACCACCTCGGCGCTCGGCGCCATCGCGATCTCGGTCATCGGCCTGGCCAACATCGTCGGCACGATCACCGCGGGCTGGCTCGGCAAGCGCTATACCAAGAAATACCTGCTGGCCGGCATCTACCTCGGCCGGACCATCGTCGCCGCCGTCTTCATCCTGCTGCCGATCACGCCCGCCTCGGTTCTCATCTTCTCGCTGGCGATGGGGGCGCTGTGGCTCGCGACGGTGCCGCTGACGAGCGGGCTCGTCGCCCATATCTACGGGCTGCGCTACATGGGCACGCTTTATGGAATCGTCTTCCTCAGCCACCAGATCGGCGGGTTCCTCGGCGTCTGGCTCGGCGGGCGGATGTATGACATCTACGGCAACTACACGATGGTCTGGTGGATCGGCGTCGGCGTGGGGGCGTTTTCGGCCATCGTCCACCTGCCGATCCGCGAGCACCGGGCGGCGGTGGCGCTGCCGGCCTGAAGCCGCGGGGGCGCCGCCCCCGCACCCCCGGAGTATTTGCGCAACGAAGACGCTCAGGCGCTGCGCGCGACGGAAAGGATGTAGCGCGCCGTCATCAGGTCGAGATGCGCGCCGCCGCCATTCTTGCACAGCGTGATCTCGTCGTCGGACCTGCGGGCGAAGGCGCCGGAGCCGAGGTCGTAGTAGTCGGCGACGATATCGGCCTCTGTCATGGCCCCTTCCGCCAGCGGCGCCATGAACTCGCCGATGTGGTGGATCGTCGTGGCGCGCGAATCGCAGAACACCCGGGCGCGGCGGAAACAGTCGCTGTCGGCCTCGCGCATGTCGGGCCGGTAGGCGCCGATAAGGTCGAGGTGCGTGCCGGGGCGGAGCCATTCTCCGCGGATGACCGGCGCGGTGGCCATTGTCGCGGTGACGATGATCTCCGCCGCGCCCACCGCCCGTTCGAGATCGGGCGCAGCCACGGCGCCGGTCGCCTCGGCAAGCGCCGCGGCGGCCTCCGGCTTGCGGGCCCAGACGGCGAAGCGGGCGCCTGGGAAGCCGGCGGCATAGGCCTCGGCGATCGAATGCGCCACGGCGCCCGCGCCGACGATGAGGATCTCGCGCGCGTCCGGGCGGGCGAGACGGCGGGCGGCGAGCAGGCTGTCGCCGGCGGTCTTCCACTTGGTGACGAGGGTGAAGTCCACCAGCGCCTCGAGCGCTCCCGTGGCATCGGACAGCAGGTTCACCACGCCGTCGATTGCGGGGATGCCGCGGCGCGGGTTGTCGGGAAAGACCGAGGCCGCCTTGACCGCGAGACCGAGCCCGTCGATCCAGGCCGAGCGGGTCAGGAGCGTGTCGGCGCGCCGGCGCAGGATCGTGTCGGCCACCTCGGCGCGCGGCAAGGCGTGGCCGGCGACGATCGCCTCGGTCAGCGCGATCCAGTCGAGGCTTGGCTCGATCTCCGGTCCCACGATCTCGATCGTCATGCTGCCTCGTCCTCCGCCAGAATGCCTTCCCTCACGAGCCGCGCGGCGAACCCCGCAGGCCCGTCGAAATGATGCGTGGCCCAGCCCCGCGCGCGCGCCACGTCGATGTTCTCGGCCCTGTCGTCGGTGAAGAGAAGCGCGGCCGGGGCAAGGCCGGTCTCTGCCTCGACCGCGGCGTAGATCGCCGGATCGGGTTTCGTCACCTTCAGCCGCCCGGAGACGAAGGTGCGGTCGAAGTCCCGCAGGAAGGGGTAATGGGGTTCGGCGATGCGGAACGGGTCGTCGCCGAAGTTCGTCAGGGCAAAGACCGGGATGGCGCGCGCCTTCAGCGCCGCGAGAAGCCGCACCGAATGCGGGATCGCCGGCGTCGCCATCTCGATCCAGTTGTCGTGCCAGAGCCGGATCTCGGCCTCCCACGCAGGGTAGCGGGCGGCGGTGGCATAGACCGTCTCGCGAAAGGGCGCGCCGCGGTCCACCGCCTCGTTCATGCCGTGAAGATCGACCTCGCAGAACATGCGCGCACGCGCCTCGGGCCCGATGGCCCGGTCGTAGAACTGTTCCGGTTGCCATTCGATCAGCACGTTGCCGATGTCGAAGACCACAGCCTCGGGTCGTGTCATGCCCTGTGCCCCTTTCCGTCTGCGGCACCCTAGCGGCACCGGCGGGAAAGAAAACCCCGGATCAGCGCCTTGCCCTCGGGCCGGCGCTGACGCGGCCCTTCAGCGTCTCGCGCCAGATGAGGTAGAGCCCGCCGCCGAGGATCAGCGCGATTCCGGTCCAGGCCACGGCATCGGGCCATTCGCCGAAGACGACGACGCCCCAGAAGACCGCGAGCGGCATGGCGCTGTATTCGAAGGGCGCAGCCAGCGCCGCCTCGCAGAGCCGGTAGCCCTGGGCGACGAGAAGCGAGCCGATGGCGGCGGCAAGGCCGAGCATGACGAGGATCGGCCAGTCGCGCGGCTGCGGCCAGACCCAGGCGCGCAGCAGGAAGTCGAGCGAGGCGTCGCCGGTTCCGGCGAAACGCCCGTCGCCGACGGTCAGTCCCATCGCGGCGGAAACCGCGGCGAAGGTGATCTGGATGTAGAAGGCAAGCGTGGCCGCACTTTCGGTGGGCCCGAGCCGGCGCGTCAGGATGTTGACCATCGCATAGGCAACCGCGCCGAGAAGCGGCAGGATCGCCACCGGGCGAAAGGCCTCGGTCCCCGGACGGAGGATCACGACGACGCCGAGAAGGCCGAGGCCCACGGCGACCCAGCGCCGAGGCCCCACCTTTTCCCCCAGGAAGAGAACCGACAGGAGCGTGATGAGAAGCGGGCTGACGAAGGAGATTGCCACCGCCTCGGCCAGCGGCATCGCGGCGAGGGCGACGAAGAACAGCATGTTGGCAAGGACGACGCAGACCCCGCGAAGGAAATGTGCGCCGGGCCGGCGCGTCAGCATCTGGCCGTGGCCGCCCCGGAACGGCATCACCAGTCCGACGAGGACGGCGAGCGCGAAGGCGGTGCGGATCAGCACGACCTGATGGAGCGCATAGCCGCCGCTGAGGAACTTGATCGACATGTCGTTGAGGGAAAAGAAGATCATTCCCCCCATGATGCAGAGGATGCCGGTGATCCGGCTGCGCGCCTCGGCGGCATTGGTGTCGAGCGTGGTCATGAAACCCCTCTGCCAGCCGACCCGGCCCGCGTCTGTCCTGCCCGCGACATCGGCCTAGCGCGCCGCCGCCCTGAGCGCCCGGTCGAGCGCGGCGGCGAAGCGGGCGCGGTCCTGCCGGGTGAACATGCGCCCGCCGCCCTGGCGGAACGGGTCGGCGGCGCGGAGGTCGGCCATGAGGTCGCGTGTGGCCAGCGCGTTGCCGACGTTGGCGGCCGTCAGCGCCTCGCCGTCGTGCTTCAGGACAAGGGCACCGGCGGCCACCGCCTTCGCGGCCAGCGGGATGTCGGCCGTCACCACCACGTCACCCCTGCCGGCGCGTTCGGCGATCCACTTGTCGGCCTCGTCGGGGCCCTCGGTGACGAAGACCACCTCGACCAGCGGATGCGCCGAGGGGCGGAGCCCGCCGTTGCAGACGAGGAAGGTCGGGACGCCGAGCCTTTCCGCGGCGCGGAGGCATTCCTCCTTCACCGGGCAGGCGTCGGCGTCGACGTAAAGGCTCATGCGAAGAGCGCCTCGGCGTGGAAGGCGATATGGTCGCGGATGAACGAGGAGACGAAGAAATAGCTGTGGTCATAGCCCTGGTGCATCCGCACCTGGCCGTTCTGCCGCCGCTCCATCATCGCCTGGGCCAGCGCCTCGGGCTTCAGCAGGTCGATGAACTGGTCCTTGGAGCCCTGGTCGACCAGCACCGGCCCGTCGAAGCCGAGCCGGCGCATCAGCAGCGTCGCGTCGTACCCCGCCCAGGCGCCTTCGTCGGCGCCGAGATAGGCGGCGAGCTGCTTGCGGCCCCAGTCGGACCGGCTGGGATGGGCGATCGGCGCGAAGGCCGAGACGGAGCGGAACCGCCCCGGCAGGCGCAGCGCAAGCGTCAGTGCGCCGTGGCCGCCCATCGAATGGCCGGTGATCGCCTGGCGATCCTCGTCCACCGCGAAATTGGTGGCGACGATGCGCGGCAGTTCCTCGGCGACATAGTCCCACATGCGGAAATGCGGCGCCCAGGGCGCCTCGGTCGCGTTGACGTAGAAGCCCGCCCCCTGGCCGAGGTCATAGGCCTCGTCGTCGGCAACCCCCTCGCCGCGCGGCGAGGTGTCGGGGAAGACGAGCGCGACGCCCGCCTCGGCGGCCCAGCCCTGCGCGCCCGCCTTCACCATCGCGTTCTCGTGCGTGCAGGTGAGGCCGGAGAGATACCAGAGCACCGGCACCGGCTGTTCGGCGGCCTCCTCGGGCAGGAAGAGGCCGAAGGTCATGTCGCAGCCGCAGGCGTCGGACGTGTGGCGGTAGACGCCCTGGACCCCGCCGAAGCACTTGTTTTCGGAAATCGTCTGCATGTGACAACCCTTTCGTCAGGCCCCGCCGATCCAGGCGATGACGGCCGAGACGGTGAGGATGCTTGTTGCGGTGGAAATCAGGATGGAGGCGGAGACGCGCTGCGGCGCCACGCCGTAGTGACGGGCAAGGATGTAGACGTTGCCTGCAACGGGAAGCGCCGCGGCCGCCACCATGACGCCGGCGGCGAAGCGGTCGACAGTGAACAGATGGAAAGCCGCGAAGGCCGCGGCGGCGGGGTGCAGGACGAGCTTGGCAAAGCCGAGCCAGAGCGCGACCGAAAGGCGTTCGGCCGATTTCGAGGCGAGCGAGGCGCCGATGGCGAAGAGCGCGCCGGGCGTCGCCGCGGCGCCGAGGAGCGTCAGGAATTCGTCGGCCGGCCCGGGCAGCGGCAGGCGCAGGCCCGACCAGCACAGGCCAGCCACCATCGCCACGATCATCGGGTTCTTCACAAGCCCGACCGCCAGCACCTTCACGATCCCGGCCGACAGATGCCCCTCGCGCGAGGCGGTGATGACAAGGGTGATGAGGCTCGAGAAGACGATGAGGTCGATCGAGAGCACCATCAGCACCGGCCCCGCCGCCCCCGGCCCGAGCAGCATGGTCAGCATCGGCACGCCGAGAAAGCCGGTGTTGCCGATCACCGCGCATTGCGCCTCGACCGAGGCCTCGGGGATCGAGACGCGCCGCGCCAGCGCCACCGCGAAGGCCAGCGCATAGACCGCGGCGGAAGCCGACAGATAGGCAAGCGCGAAGGCCGGGTCGAAAATCTCGGCCACCGAGAGGTTTGCGGCGAAGCGGAACAGCATCGCCGACAGCGCGAAGTAGAAGACGAAGCGCGTCAGCCACTCGGTCGCGACCTCGGGGAAGAAGCGCAGCCGCCCCGCGCCCCAGCCGAGGCCGATGAGCGCGAAGAAGGGAAGCGTCTTGAGGAAGATCGCGAGCATGCCGTGGCGCGTAGCATGTGCCGCCGCCCCGCGCTAGGGCGCCCTGCCGCGCCGCGCCAGCCTCAGCCCCCGCCGATGAAGGCGCCGGCGGCGAAGACGAGCGCGCCGCCGAGCACGACCTGGAAGGTTGCCCGCAGGAAGGGTGTTTCCATGTAGCGGTTCTGGATCCAGGCGATGGCCCAGAGTTCAACGAAGACGATGGCGATGGCGATGGCCGTCGCGGTCCAGAAATCGGGGATCAGGTAGGGCAGGGCGTGGCCGAGCCCGCCCGCGGCCGTCATCACACCCGAGGCGATGCCGCGCTTCACGGGCGAGCCGCGGCCCGAGATCACGCCATCGTCATGTGCCGCCTCGGTGAAGCCCATCGAGATGCCGGCGCCCACGGCGGCGGCAAGGCCCACGGTCAGCGTCGTGGCCGGATCGTGGGTGGCGAAGGCAGTGGCGAAGATCGGCGCGAGCGTGGAGACCGAGCCGTCCATCAGCCCCGCGAGCCCCGGCTGCACCCAGGTCAGGATGAACTGCCGATGCGCGGCACGATCCTCCTCGCCCTTCGCCGCGTCGTCGAGGTGGGTGGCGGAAAGCTCGCCCGCACGCGCCTCGTGCTTCGCCTCGGCAGCGGCGAGATCGCCCAGGAGCTTGCGCGTCTCGGCATCCTGCGTCCTCTGGGCGGCGCGCTTGTAGAAGGCTTCGGCCTCGCGCTCCATCGCCTCGGCCTCGGCCCGGATGCGGTCGAGCCCGAGGTTCTGCACCAGCCAGACCGGGCGGCGGGCATAGAAGCCCGCCACATGCTCGCGCCGGATCAGCGGGATCACGTCGCCGAAGCGTGCGACGTGGCGGTCGATCAGGCGGCGGCGGTGCTGGTCCTCCTCCTCGGCCATCGTGTCGAAGACGGCGGCCGAGGCCGGGTAGTCCTTGCGCAGCATCTCGCCGTAGCTGCGGTAGATACGCGCGTCGTCCTCCTCGGACGAAATGGCGAGCGCGAGAATCTCCTGGTCGCCCAGGTCGGAGAAGCGGCGGCGGGTGGCGAGGCCGGGGATCATCAGGGGCTCCGATCTGGAATCATTCCAAGTTAGCCGGGCTCGCGGGGGGCGGCAAGGGCGGTAACCCGGTGTATCTGAACTTATCGGTTCAGATTTCTCTTGAATAAGTGAACCGTTCTGTCCATATGGCGAAAGTGAACCAAATAGTTCAGATTGGAGTCGGCCATGAAAACCTTCCACGTCACGCTTGCCGCCCTGACCTTCGGCGTTGCCGCGCTTCCGGCGCTGGCGGGCGGTATCTCCTTCGATCTGCCGCGGCTCGACTTCCCCGCCACCGCCACCGCCACGGCGGGTGCCGACACCTCGCGCGACTGCACGCTGCCGCTTCTGCCCGCGGCGCCACAAACCTGCGCGCCCGCCGGCAAATGATCCCGCTCATCCCGGGAAAACTTCGGGCGGGGACATCCCGCCCTTTTTCTTTCCCGCGCTTGCCGCAGGCTTCGCGTCGGGGCTATCATTTCCCCATGCGGGGAGAGCCATGCCAGACACCGCCGGGGTCGTGACCATCAAGCGCGGACGGAAGTTCGACCAGGTGCTGGAAGGCGCTCGCACCGTCTTTCTGCGCGATGGCTACGAAGGCGCGAGCGTCGACGACATCGCCGCCGCGGCGGGTGTGTCGAAGGCGACACTCTACAGCTACTTTCCCGACAAGCGGGTTCTCTTCATCGAGGTGGCCAAGCAGGAAAGCCGGCGCCAGGCGGACGAGGCCGAGGTGCTGGTCACGCTGACCGCGCCGCCCGACTGCGTGTTGCCGGAGGCCGCGCGGCGCATCATCGAATACACGCTCTCCGACTTCGGGCAGGCCGCGCACAGGCTCTGCGTGGCGGAAGCCGACCGGTTTCCGGATCTGGGGCGGGAGTTCTATGCCTCCGGGCCCGCGCTCGTGCGCGACCGGCTCGCCGCCTATCTGAACGGTGCCGTCGCACGCGGCGAACTGGTCATCGACGATGTGCATCTCGCCGCCGACCAGTTCGCGGCGCTCTGCAAGGCGGGCATCTTTCTTGCCGTCACCTTCGGCGTCCAGCGCCAGTATACCGAGGCCGAGAAGGAGCGTGTGGCAAAGGGCGCGGTGGAGATGTTCCTGGCCCGCTACGGCGTGAAGGGGCGTTCGTCGGCTTGACACCCGGCGCGGAACGCGGGCTCATCCGGGCAGCCGAGGAGATGCCCGATGAGAACCGAATTCGACCGCGAACTGGAAGAACGCCTGCTCCGCTACGCCGCCATCGACACGCAGAGCGACGAGGATTCAGCCTCCGCCCCCAGCACCGCGGTCCAGTTGGAGATACAACGGCTCCTGGTCGCCGAGCTGACCGAGATGGGCGCGGCCGAGGTGCGGCTGACCGATTACGGGGCAGTTCTGGCGACGATCCCGGCGACCGACGAGGGCGCACCGGTGATCGGGCTTCTGGCCCATGTCGATACCGCGCCGCAGTTCAACGCGACGGGTGTGAAACCGGTTGTCCACCGCAACTACAACGGTGGCGAGATCAGCTTCGCCGATGCGCCGGGGCTGTCGCTCACGCCGCAGGCCTCGCCCGAACTTGGCAACAAGGCCGGGCACGACATCATCACCGCAAGCGGCACCACGCTTCTGGGGGCCGACGACAAGGCGGGGGTGGCCGTGATCATGACGGCGGCGCGTCACCTTCTTGCCGACCCCACCATCCGCCACGGCCGCATCCGGCTGGCCTTCACGCCCGACGAGGAGGTGGGGCGTGGCGTGGACAGCCGCCTGCCGCAGGATCTGGCGGCGGACTTCGCCTATACCTTCGACGGCAGCACCGTGGGCGAGGTCGAATACGAAAGCTTTTCGGCCGATGGCGCCGTGGTGACGGTGAAGGGCGTGTCGATCCACCCCGGCACGGCCAGGGGCAAGATGGTCAACGCGCTGCATCTGGCGGCGAAGATCATCCAGACGCTGCCGCATGTGACGATGACACCCGAGACGACCGGGGGGCGCGAGGGGTTCATCCACGTCTACGAATGCAGGGGAGGTTCGGCCGAGGCCACGCTGAAATTCATCCTGCGCGACTTCGAACTCGACGGGCTGGCGGCAAAGGGCGAATTGCTGCGTCAGGTCTGCGCGACGGTCCAGGCGACCGAACCGCGCGCCGAGGTCGCCTGCGAGATCAGGCCGCAGTATCGCAACATGCGCTACTGGCTGGAAAAGGACATGACGCCGGTGGAACTGGCCCGCGCCGCCTGCCGCGACCTCGGCATCGAGCCGGTGTCGGTGCCGATCCGCGGCGGCACCGACGGCTCGCGCCTGACCGAGATGGGCGTGCCCTGCCCGAACCTCTTCACCGGGATGCAGGAAATCCACGGGCCGCTGGAGTGGGTCAGCGTGCAGGACATGGCGCTGTCGGCGAAGCTCTGCCTGCGGCTCGTCGAACGCGCCGCGCTGGGCTGAACCCGCTTCCGCCGCGCCGGCGGGAGGAGTACCCTGAGGCGCCGGCCGGGCCGGCCGTCAAGGAGGATAGGGCATGAGATACGCGGGTCTGTCTTTGCCGCTGGTGCTGGGCGCCTGCATGGCGACGTTCGGCGCGGTGCCGCCGGGCCCGCCCCCGACAGTTCCACCCGCTCCGGAATGGATCGTGCCGGGGCCGGGCTGCGACCGCACCGACTTCGACCCCGCACTCATCCTTGGCCGGCGGCCCGAGGATCTGGGGCTTGAACGCTTCCCCTATCCGGTCCGCGTCATCGCGCCGGGCACGGCGGTGACGATGGACTACAGCGCGTCGCGGCTCAACCTGGAGACGGATGCCAGCGGGCGTGTCACCCGCTTCCGCTGCGGCTGAGGCACCGGTCGCGCCCGGCGTGCAGGCAGGCGCCGCCGGAACGGCAATGGCGGAAACGGCGATGATCACCGCGATCGAGGACTATTTCCTGAAAGGCTGCGGGCGCTGCCCGCGCTTCGCCACGGCGGAATGTTCGACCCGGCGCTGGGCCGCGGGCCTTGCCGCGCTGCGCCGCATCTGCCTGGACGCCGGCCTTGCCGAGACGGTGAAATGGGGGCACCCCTGCTACATCCACGGGGGCCGCAACATCGCCCTCATCGGCGCCTTCCGCGACGATTTCCGCCTGAGCGTCTTCAACGCCGCACTGCTCGACGATCCCGCCGGCGCGCTCGATCGGCAGGGGCCGAACACCCGCCACCCCGACATGATCCGCTTCACCTCCGCCGAAGAGGTGACGGCGAGGGAGCCGGTGATCCTGTCCCTTCTGAAACAGGCGATGGCCCATGCCGAGGCGGGAACGACGCCGCCGAAGGACCGGCCCGAGGTCGACCTGCCGGCGGAGCTGGCGGCGGCGCTGGACGGCGATCCCGAGCTGGCCGAAGCGTTCCACCGCCTGACGCCCGGCCGGCAGCGGAGCTATGTGATCAACCTCCGGGGGGCGAGAACCGCCGCCACCCGGATCGCCCGCATCGCCAGGTTCCGTGACCGCATCCTCGCCGGAAAGGGCGCGACGGAGCGGTGAGCGGCCGGAAAACCCATCCGGTCTTCCGGGTTCCCGGCCGCGGGGTGAACCGGGCGGGATATTCCGTATTCTTCTGACGCGGCCGGAACCCCGCTCGGAGCTGGGCAGGATGCTTGCCGCACTGCTCCCCGGCCGGAGGGTGCCGTCGTGGACGGCGGAAAAAAGAATGCCCCGCAAGGCGCGGGGCAGTCAGCGACGGGGCTCCGGTGGCGCGGCAGGGTGGGGGCTGTTGACCGCGCCACCGGACCCTAGCGTTGTCGCTATGCCCAAGCTGTCGCGCCCGATCGCGGCGGCCGTGGGGAGGCACGGTGCCCGCGGCGGGGTCATTTCGTGGCCGAAAGCGGGCGGTCTTGATTTGCGCGGTGGCGGCGCTAACATCCCTGCCATGACGGTCCAGCCACCGATCCCCTTCCATCCCGCGCCTCTCGCGCCCGAGCAGGTCGCCTTCGACCGCCACGAGCTTGGCCGCATCCTCGGGCTTTACGGACGGATGGTCGCCGCGGGCGAATGGCGCGACTATGCGGTGTCGTTCCTGCGCGACCGGGCGGTATTCTCGGTGTTCCGCCGGGCGGCCGAACATCCGCTCTACCGGATCGAGAAGCACCCCCGGCTGCGCAACCGGCAGGGCATGTATGCGCTCGTCGGCATGGACGGGCAGATCCTGAAGCGCGGACACGACCTTGCCGCCGTGCTGCGCGACCTGGACCGAAAGCTCATCCGGCCCGTTGACTGAGCCGAGGGGCTGCGGGCACCCCTGGGCCCTTCACGGCCGGCGGATCGCGATCACCGGTCCTTCGCCCTGTGCCGCGATCCGCGCGATGGCCTCGGCGATGCCCTCGTGGCCCACCGCCATCTGGAAGCCGTTGGCGTGGATCAGCCGGTCGGGCGACACCGCCATCGCCACGTGGCCCTTCCAGAACAGAAGATCGCTCCGGCGCACCGGCGTGCCGGCGGGCAGGGCGATGCCCACGGTCCGTTCCTGCATGTCGCTGTCGCCGGGGCAGGCGATCCCGCAGGCGAGGAGCGCGGCCTGCACCAGCCCTGAACAGTCGATCCCAGAACGCGAGTTGCCGCCCCAGAGATAGGGCGTGCCGAGGAAGCTTTCGGCCACCGCCGCCGGGTCCGCCGCCCGGTCGCCGAGGTCGCGCAGGTGCGGGCGGGGCGCGAAAAGCCCGTCGGCGGTTTCCAGAAACCGGGGATGGTCGGCCACGATCGTCAGCCGCGCGCCCATCGTCAGGTAGGCAGCCTCCGGCGTCTTGAGGCTCGGCTCGCGGTAAAGATGCGTCGCAGGCGCGGCGACCCAGTGCGTCGCCGCGCGGTCCTCGCCGAGCACGGCCTCCGGCAGGTAGCCGCAATAACCGTCCTTCTCCGCCTGCACGAAGGCGAAGCCCTCGTGGCGGTCGAGCACGGCCACCTTCTCGCCCATCAGCACCTGCCGGTCGCGCGGGCCACCCGGCCCTGCCAGAAGATCGGCGAGCGGCACGGCGATCCGGGCGGGCGTTCCGGCCACGTATCGCTCCGCTTCCACCACACCCCTGAACGAGACATGGGCGACACGGCCGTTGGCTGGGGTCAGGCGCCGGTCGGTCACAGGCCGAGCGCCCCGGGAAGCGCCGCGAGGATCGCCCGCGCCCCCTGTCCCGCGCCGCCCTTCGGCCGGGCGGGGGCGGCGACGGGCTGCCAGCCGTAGATGTCGAAATGGGCGTAGCGCGGGGTTTCGGTGACGAATCGGCGCAGGAAGAGCGCGGCGGTGATGGAACCCGCCATCCCGCCCGAGGGCGCATTGTCGAGATCGGCGATGCCGGGCTCGATCATGGCCTCGTAGGGGTTCCAGAACGGCATCCGCCAGACCGGGTCGGCGAGTGCCGCGCCGCCGGCGGCGATCGCCCCCGCCACCGCGTCGTCGTCGCAGTAGAAGGGCACGATGTCCGGCCCCAGCGCCACCCGGGCGGAACCCGTCAGCGTCGCCATCGAGACCAGGAGGTGCGGCCGCTCCTCGTCGGCCAGCGCCAGCGCATCGGCGAGGATCAGTCGGCCCTCGGCGTCGGTGTTGTTGATCTCCACCGTCAGGCCCTTGCGGCTTTTCAGGATGTCCTGCGGCCGCATCGCATTGCCGGAAACCGCGTTCTCCACCGCCGGCACCAGCACGCGAAGCCGGAGCTTCAGTCCCAGCGCCATGATCATCCGGGCGAGCCCCATCACCGTCGCCGCCCCGCCCATGTCCTTCTTCATCAGCCCCATCGAGGCCGCCGTCTTGAGGTCGAGCCCGCCGGTGTCGAAGCACACGCCCTTGCCGACCAGCGTGAGGGCGGGGCCGGACCCGCCCCAGCGCATCTCCAGAAGCCGGGGGGCGCGGGTGGAGGCGCGGCCGACGGCATGGATCATCGGGAAGCCCTGCGCAAGGAGGTCGTCGCCGCGAACCGCCGTTGCCGTGGCGCCGAACTCCGCTGCCAGCGCCAGGAAGGCGTCCTCCAGCTCCGCCGGGCCGAGGTCGGAGGCCGGCGTATTGATCAGGTCGCGGGTCAGCGCCTCGGCCTCGGCCATCGCCAGCACGCGCGCGCCGTCGACGCCCGCGGGCGGTTGCAGCCGCGCCTTCGGCGCCTCGGCGCTGCGGTAGCGGCCGAACCGGTAGCTGGCGAGGAGCCAGCCGAGCGCGGCCTCGGCCGCATCCCCGGGCGACAGCGCGCCTTCGAGTCGCCAGGCACCTTCGGGCAGATCCGCCACCGCGCCTGCAACGTGGAACCGGCCGCGTCCGCGGGCCGCGGGGGTGCCGAGGCCGAGGGCGGCGCCGGACGGCGCTCCGTCCGGTCCCGGCAGAAGACAGAGCTGGCCGAGCTTGCCGGTGAAGCCGCAGGCGGAAAGCCAGGCGCGTTCGGCCGGCGGCCGGGCGCCGGTGAAGGCCTGCGCCGCGTCCTGCGGCACCAGGTGAAGCGGCCGCGCCGCTTCGGACGGATCGGCAAAGGCAAACGGCATTCCTGACCTCGCGCTTGGGTGCAGTCGCCAGACTATCCCGGCGGCCGTCACCCGCAAGGCCCCTTCGCGGGGGTCTCAGATCGTCATGTCGCGCAAATCCCAGACCGCGTTCAGCGATCGGTCTCCGATCCGGACAAGCCTCGCGAGCGTCGCCGACTGCGCGGCGCGGTCACCGGCCGCGGTCGCGCGCAGGACGTCGCCCGCGACCCGTGCGAAGGTCAGCATCCCGATCTGTTCGGCGACCTTGACCAGAAGCCGTGCGCTGCGCGTCATCGCCGCGATGTCGCCGTCGTCGGCAAAGCGCTGGATCTCGGTCAGCCGGCCGGCGAGTTCCTCCATCGCCCGGCAGACGACCTGTTCCGCCCCCGCCTCTCCGAGATCGGAATAGAGCGCCACGAGCCGGTCCGGATCGAGCCGGACACCCTCATCGTGGCGCAACACTGCAAGTATCGCCACCCTTCACCCTCCTTCGCGCACCCCGCGCGGGTTCATCCTCGGCAAGCGATCTCAAGAAATCGTTGCCGCAGGCGCGAAAACCTCTCGAATTCGACGGATGCGGCGGCTATCTGCAGGGTGGATTGTCAGGGGAGCGATCGCGATGCGCCACGCCAAACCGTTGCCCAGCTACCTCGTGCAGCGCTACCACGGCTGGAGAGCCACCACCTGGACGGAAAACCGCGCCTGGTATCGAAGGCTTGCCGAGGAAGGGCAGCGCCCCCGCGCGATGGTCATTTCCTGCTGCGACAGCCGGGTGCACGTGACCTCGATTTTCGGCGCCGACCAGGGCGAGTTCTTCATCCACCGCAACATCGCCAACCTGGTGCCGCCCTATGCGCCCGACGGCGAACAGCACGGCACCTCGGCCACGATCGAATATGCGGTGACGACGCTGAAGGTCGCGCATCTGATCGTCGTCGGCCACTCGTCCTGCGGCGGCGTCAAGGGTTGCGACGACATGTGCTCGGGCGCGGCGCCGGAGCTGGAGGAGAAGTCGAGCTTCGTCGGCCGCTGGATGGACCTCTTGCGCCCCGGCTACGAACGGGTGAAGCACCTGCCCCCAGCCGAACGGCTGGGGGCGCTGGAGCGCGAGGCGGTGATCGTCAGCCTGGAAAACCTCATGACCTTCCCCTTCGTCCGCGCTGCGGTCGAGGTCGGGGAGATGACGCTGCACGGGCTCTGGAACGACATCGCCGGGGGCGGGCTCGAATGCTACGACCCGGCGACGGGGGGCTTCGTTCCGATCTGAGCCGCGAACCGGGTGTTAACCGGATTCGGGCGAGACTGGCGGTATGGACACCCGCCGCACCGTCACCGTGGACCTGCCCGAAGCGCTCCTCCTGGCGCTCGGGGCCGCGGCGCGGGCGGCCGGGTGTTCGCCGTCGGACTATCTCCGCGCGGTGCTGCGGGGCGCGCTCGACCGGACCCCGGCGCGCCTCCGGCCGGAGGCGGAGGTGATCCTGCACGCTGTCAACCTCTCGGCCGACTGGGTGGAGTTGCAGCGCCGGCTGCGGGCGGCGGGATTCGTCCTGCGCCGCGCGCCCGAGGGCGGACTTGCCGTCCATTCCTGGCCGGTCGAGCGGGCGATCCTGCCGCTCAGGGCGCTGGGGCTCGGCGAGGCCGATCTGACGCTGCGCTACGGCGCGGGCTTTCCCGCCGACATCCCGCATCCGACCGCCGTTTCCGCCATTCCCCGGCCGGCCGGTACGATTCCGCGCCGTCGCCGGAACGTGAGGGTTGCATAGGCCGTGCCCGTGGTATCGTCTGGCGGCGTGTTTCCAGGGAGACCCGACATGACCACCCCGTTCCGCCCGCGGCTTGCCGCGGCTCTTCTTCTTCCGCTCGCCGTTGCCGCCGCCCCGGTGCTTGCCGCCGGGACCGACAGCGGTGCCAGCACCGCCCCCGCCACCCAGTCCGGCTTCGCCGAGGCGAAGGCCGCCGCCGACGCCGGGCGATACCCCGAGGCGCTGAAACTTCTCGCCGCCGTCATCAAGGCGGAGCCGCGCAACGCCGATGCGCTCAATCTCATGGGCTACTCCAACCGCAAGATGAACCGGATGGCCGAGGCCGCGCGCTGGTATGACGCGGCGCTGAAGGCCAATCCGAAGCATCTCGGCGCGCTCGAATACCAGGGCGAGATGTTCGTGGACACCGGCGATTACACCAGCGCCAGGGCCAACCTGAACCGCCTCGCCACGCTCTGCGGCAAATGCGACGAATACAACGACCTGCGCGCCGCGCTGATGGCGGCGGGCCAGGGCTGAGGCGAAGGCCCGCCGCGACGGCTACTTCTTCGCGCCGATCCGGGGCTCGGTCCCGGCCTTCAGCCGTTCGATGTTGGGCAGGTGCCGCCAGAAGACGAACGTGGCCAGCAGGACGATCAGGATCACCATCTCGCCGTGGCCGAGGAGGGCCGCCCAGAGGAACGCCGTCGCCGCCGAGACCAGCGCCGAGAGCGACGAGATGCGGGTGACGAGCGCGGCCGCCGCCCAGGTCGCGCAGGCGGCGAGCCCGACGGGGAAGGACAGCGCGAGGAGGATGCCGAGGAAGGTCGCCACGCCCTTGCCGCCCTTGCCGCCGAGCCAGACCGGGAAGAGATGGCCGAGGAAGGCCGCGAGCCCCGCAAGCTGCGCCGCATCCCCGCCCGCCACCGCGCGCGCGATCACGACCGCCGCCGCCCCCTTGCCGCCGTCGAGCAGGAGCGTGGCAAGTGCGGCGCCCCTGTTGCCGGTGCGCAGCACGTTGGTCGCGCCGATGTTGCCCGAGCCGATCCGGCGCAGGTCGCCCAGCCCCATCGCCCGGGTGATGACGACGCCGAAGGGGATCGAGCCGAGGAGGTAGCCGAGGATCGCGGTCAGGATCAGCGCGCTCGCGCCGGTTGTGATCTCGGGCACCTCAAACCTCCCCGCCGAAGACCCGGGTGCCCGCGACCCAGGTGCCGAGCACGCGCCCCTCCATCCGCTGTCCGTCGAAGGGCGTGTTCTTCGACTTGGAGCGGAGCCTGAAGCGGTCGAGCACGAAGGGCGCGTCGGGGTCGAAGAGCACGAGGTCGGCCGGCGCGCCGATGGCGAGCCGTCCCTGCGGCAGGCCGAGGCGATTGGCCGGGTTGAGCGCCATCGCCCGGAAAAGCTGCGGCAGGGTCAGGTGGCCCGCGTGATAGAGCCGCATCGCCGCCGGCAGGAAGGTTTCCAGCGCCACCGCGCCGGACGCCGCTTCCTCGAACGGCAGGCGCTTGGAATCCTCGTCCTGCGGCGTGTGCATGGACGAGATGATGTCGATCAGGCCGGAGGCGACCGCCTCCACCACCGCCAGCCGGTCGTCCTCGGACCGCAAGGGCGGCTTGACCTTGAAGAAGGTGCGGTAGTCGCCGACGTCGAACTCGTTCAGCGTCAGGTGATGGATCGAGGTGCCCGCGGTCACGTCGAAGCCGTTTCGCCTGGCGCGTTCCAGCGGCGGCAGGGCGCGGGCGGTGGTGATCTGGTCGAAATGGTATCTCGCCCCGGTCATCTCCACCATTCCCATGTCGCGGTCGAAGCCGATCCGCTCGGCCATCGGGCTGACGGCGGGAAGGCCGCGCAGGCTGGCGAACTTGCCGGAGGTCGTGGCGGCGCCGGCCGACAGGCCCGGCTCCTGCGGGTGACCCATGACCAGCGCGCCGAGCGAGCGGGCATAGGTCAGCGCGCGGGACAGAACCTTGGTGTCCGTCACCACATGGTCGCAGTCGGTGAAGGCGATCGCGCCGGCGTCGAGCAGGAAGCCGATCTCGGTCATCTCGCGCCCCTGCCGGCCCTTGGTCAGCGCCGCCATGTGGCGGATGCGCACCGGGCTCGCCTCCGCCGCGCGGCGGGTGACGAATTCCAGCACCTCGGGCGTGTCGATCGCCGGGTTCGTGTCGGGCCGGGCGATGATGGTGGTGACACCGCCGGCCGCCGCGGCAAGGCCGGCGGAGCGGAACGATTCCTTGTGCCGCTCCCCCGGCTCGCCGATCTTCACGCCGAGGTCGACGATGCCGGGGGCGAGGCAGCGGCCTTCGCAGTCGATCACGGTCGCGCCCTTGGGCGCGGGGGTGTCGCCGATGGCGGCGATGAGGCCGTTCTCGATCAGCACACGGCCGGGCGTTTCGGTCAGCGCCTCGGGGTCGATCAGGCGGGCGTTGGTGAGGAGGGTGGTCATTGCATCACGCTCTTTCTTCCGGTCCGCTTGCGGACCGGACCGCGCCCGCCCGCCCCCAGGCGGGCGCGGTTCCCGCTCCCGCCTCGGTCGGACGCGGTCCTCCGTGGCATTCGGGCCGCATCACACCATCACCCCCACCGCCTGCCGGCCGCGCTCGGCGCGCAGGTTCCGCGCCAAGAGGTCCATGCAGGCCATGCGCACCGCGACGCCCATCTCCACCTGGTCCTGGATGACGCTGCGGTTGATGTCGTCGGCAAGCTCTCCGTCGATCTCCACGCCGCGGTTCATCGGGCCGGGATGCATGACGATGGCGTCGGGCTTCGCGGCCGCCAGCTTCTCGGCGTCGAGGCCGTAGCGGTGGTAGTATTCCCGCTCCGAGGGGATGAAGCCGCCGTCCATCCGTTCCTTCTGCAAGCGCAGCATCATCACCACGTCGGCGCCCTGAAGCCCGGCCGTCATGTCGTCGAAGACCTCGCAGCCGAAGTCCCCGATGCCGGAGGGCATGAGCGTGGGGGGGCCGATCAGGCGGATGCGGTTCTCCATCTTGCCCAAGAGGATCAGGTTCGACCGCGCCACGCGGCTGTGCGCGATGTCGCCGCAGATCGCCACGGTCAGCCGGTGCAGCCGGCCCTTGGCGCGGCGGATGGTGAGGGCATCCAGAAGCGCCTGCGTCGGATGCTCGTGCCGTCCATCGCCCGCGTTCAGCACCGCGCAGGTCACCTTCTGCGCCAGCAGGTCCACCGCTCCGCTCGCCGGGTGGCGGACGACCAGCAGGTCGGGGTGCATCGCGTTCAGCGTCAGCGCGGTGTCGATCAGGGTCTCGCCCTTCTTCACCGAGGAATGGCCCATGACCATGTTCATCACGTCGGCGCCGAGCCGCTTGCCGGCCAGCTCGAAGCTTGCCTGCGTCCGCGTCGAGGCCTCGAAGAACATGTTGATCTGGGTCATGCCGGCCAGCGCGTCGGCGTGTTTCACCGTGCGCCGGTTGAGGTCGACATAGGTCTCGGCGAGGTCGAGGACGGTGCGAATCTCCTCCGGGGCGAGGTGTTCGATCCCCAGAAGGTGGCGCGCGCGGAATGTCATGAAGGCCCCCGGTCCCCGGCTCAGGCCGCTTATGGCAAAGGAACGCGCCCCGGGCAACGGCGAATGCGGCCGCTTGCGGGGGCGGGGCGCCGGCCATAGGTTCGCGCAATGGACTCATCGGCCGCAGATCTCGATTTTCACGCCGCCGGGGCGCTTCTCGACTGGCTGGCGGAGCTCGGCGCGGACGAAGCCATCGGGGATGGTCCTGTCAACCGATACGAGTTCAAGCCCGAGGTTCGAAATGCCGCCGCCCCACCCCCGGCGGCGCCGCCGGTCGGGGCGGAGGCCGATCCGGTCGCGGTGGCGAAGGCCGCCGCCGCCGGGGCCGTGAACCTCGAGACCCTGGCCGAGATCCAGTCGGCCTATGACCTGTGCGACCTGAAGAGGGGCGCGCGCAACTTCGTCTTCGCCGACGGCAATCCCGAGGCCCGGGTGATGATCCTCGGCGAGGCGCCGGGGCGGGAGGAGGATCTCGAGGGACGGCCCTTTGTGGGCCGCGCGGGGCAGCTTCTCGACCGGATGTTCGCGGCGATCGGACTTGCCCGCACCGCCCACCACGGTGGCGAGGCGCTCTACATCACCAATGTCATGCCGTGGCGGCCGCCGCAGAACCGCGAACCCGATGCGGCCGAGATCGCCATGATGCTGCCCTTCGTCGCCCGCCATGTGGAGTTCGTGAACCCCGATCTGATCGTTCTGATGGGCAACATTTCCTGCGCCGCGGCACTCGGCCAGCGTGGCATCCTCAGGCTCAGGGGGAAGTGGACAGAAGCCTTCGGCCGCCCTGCCATGCCGATGACGCATCCGGCCTACCTGTTGCGCAACCCCGCAGCCAAGCGCGAGGCCTGGGCGGACCTTCTGGAAATCAGGGCGCGGATGCAGGAGATGCCATGATCGTCGATCCCTTGACCCTGGCGGCCTTCGTCCCGGCGGCGCTCGCGCTCAACCTCACGCCGGGGGCGGACATGATGTTCTGCCTTGCGCAGGGGATGCGCGGCGGCCCGCGCCCCGCGGTGGCGGCAAGCGCGGGGATTTCCGCGGGCTCGATGGTCAACGTGACGCTTGCCGGAGCGGGGCTCGGCGCGATCGTCGCCTCGCTGCCCTGGCTTTTCGACGCGATCCGCTGGGCCGGGGTCGCCTATCTTCTGTGGCTGGCGGCGCGGACCCTCCGCACGCCGCTCGGGGCGGCACATGCGCCCGCCGTCCATCCGGCGCGCGCCTTCCGTGACGGGTTCCTCGTCAATATCTCCAACCCCAAGGTGATCCTCTTCATCCTCGCCTTCCTGCCGCAGTTCGTCGACCCGGCGCGCGGCTCGGTACTGGCGCAGTTCCTGATCCTCGGCTCGGTGATCGGTCTTGGCGGGTTCGTGGTGAACGCGGCCGTGGGCCTCGGCGCGGGCGGCATCGGCCGGGCGCTGGCGCGGGACCGGCGGGTGGAACGCGGGTTGCGCTGGGCATCGGCCTCGGTCTTCGGGATTCTGGCGGCCCGTCTCGCCTGGGACCGGGCGGCATGATCCGCGCGGCGCCCGGTCGCGCCTAGCCGGTGCAGCCCTCCACCTCGACGACGCGCCCCGCGGCGCCGAAGACCGTGATCCTGACCGTGGATCGGTCGAGCGTGAAGGGCTTCGCGTTCGAGGGCACGAGATCGGCCGTGGCGCTCAGTTCGCCGCCGCTGCGGCGGGTCTCGGCCGGGGAGACCCAGACCGTGCGGTCGGAAAGCTCGACGACCGCCACCTCCTCCGGGCCGAGCGGGGGCATGTCGAGACGCGAGGTCAGCCGGAGGCCGTCGCGGATCGGTTCCACGGCGCATCGCGCCGCCGCCAGTCCGGCCCGCGCCGCGGGTTCCGGCATTCTGGCCAGGGCCGCGCCGATCACCGGATCGGGTGCCGCGCCGGGCGAGAGTTCGCCCGCGACCGAGACGCTGACCGGCACGCAGATCTCGTTGCAGACGCCAAGGTCGATGCGTGCCTTCACCGCGATCGGCCGGCCAGCATCCGCGGGGCTGATCTCCACCGGCAGGACCAGCGCCTCGTGATAGCCGAAGGTGCGCATCCCGTTCAGGTCGAAGACCTCGGGCCTTGGCCAGTGGAAGGCCACCGCGCGGATGTTCTCCGATCCGCTCCAGTCGAATTCCGGCGGGATGCCGGCCTCGCCCGGCGCGCGCCAGTAGGTCTTCCACCCGGGCGCGAGCTTCAGTTCGAGCGCCGCCATCTGGGTGCCGGCGCCGGTGCGCCAGCCCTCGCGCAGCGTGGCCGACAGGATGTTCGCCGGCATCTCCTGGCCCAGGGCCGGAGAGACGAGCGCCACAATGGCGGCGGAAAGGGCGAACCTGCGCTTCATTCCCGCCAAGGTAGGCGAAGGGCCGCCGAATGGAAGTCGCAAGCAGGCAACTCACGAAGAGTTTTCTCTGCCGGGGCGCTCCGCGACCTCTTGCACCCGCGGGGAACTCGCCCGATCTTGATCGCCAGGAGGCCAGTGATGAATCTCAGCGGCAAGCTCCTCATCGCGATGCCCGGAATGGGCGACTCCCGCTTCGACCACAGCGTCGTCTTCCTGTGCGCCCATTCCGAAGACGGGGCGATGGGGCTCATCGTCAACAAGCCGGCCCGCGATCTGAGCTTTGAAAAGCTCGCCGACCAGCTCGGCATCGCGCGCACCGGACGGGCGCGCGAGATTCGCGTGCACTTCGGCGGGCCGGTCGAACATTCGCGCGGTTTCGTGCTGCATTCGGGCGACTATGCCGGCAGCGGCAGCACGCTGAAGGTCGACGAAAGGTTCGGCATGACGGCGACGGTCGACATCCTCGAGGCGATCGCCGCGGGCCGCGGGCCCCAGGCGTCGCTTCTGGCGCTGGGCTATGCGGGCTGGGGGCCGGGGCAACTCGAGGACGAGATCCTGAAAAACGGCTGGCTCACCTGCGACGCGGCGCCCGATCTGGTCTTTTCCGACCGCAACGACGAGAAATGGACCCGCGCCCTCGGGACGCTCGGGGTCGATCCCCTGACGCTTTCCTCCGCCGCCGGGCGCGCCTGAGACGCGGCGGCTCGGTCGGGGTCAGTCCCTCGTCCGGGGTGCGGCCGCGCGGCGCAGGCGGTCGTTGATCGCCCGGCCGAGGCCGGTTTCCGGAACCGGTGCCACGGCGATCGGGCCGCGTGCGCCTGCATCGGCCTCGCGCAGGAAGTGAAAGAGGTTGGCCGCCGCCTCGACAAGATCGCCCGAGGGCGAAAGGTTGAGATCCGCGCCCGGCGTGTCAGGCCCGAATCCGATCCAGAATTCACCGGACTGCGGCCGGGCGGCGCCAAGCCGCACGGGCGCGGAGGGCGCATAATGCGAGGCAAGCTGCCCCGGTGCGCTGGGCCGGGCGGCATGGCCGCCCATGTCGCCCGCCGCACCGAGAGGGATTCCGAGGCAGGCTTCCAGCGCCTCTGCCGGAATGCCGCCGGGGCGCAGAAGTGCGGGGCCATCGCCGAGGTCGAGGATGGACGATTCCACCCCCACGGCAGAGGGCCCGCCATCGATCACCGCGGCGATGCGGCCCGAAAGCCCCGCCAGGACATGATCGGCGCGCGTCGGGCTGATCCGGCCCGAGGGATTGGCCGAGGGTGCTGCGACCGGCCCGCCGAAGGCGGCCAGGAGCGCGCGGGCCACCGGATGCGCGGGCATCCTGACGGCCACCGTCGGCAGCCCCGCCGTCACCAGGTCGGAGATTCCGGCCTCGGCCCTGAGCGGCAGGACGAGCGTCAGCGGCCCCGGCCAGAAGGCGGCCGCGACCCTTTCGGCGCGCGCATCGAACCGCGCGACGCTGCGCGCCATCGCGATGTCGGCCACATGAACGATGAGCGGATTGAACCTTGGCCGGGCCTTCGCCTCGAAGATGCGCGCGACCGCAAGATCCGATCGGGCATCAGCCCCGAGCCCGTAGACCGTCTCGGTCGGAAAGGCGACAAGCGCGCCCTCGCGAAGCAGATGTGCGGCGCGGGCAAGGCCGGCCGCGTCCGGCGCCAGGATCTGCGTCGCCGTGCCCTGCGCTCCGATTGTCATGTCGCGGCCTCCAGTGACGCAGCGTCCCGGTTGAAGGGGTATGGCCTTGCGGCAATCATCCCGTCCGGATTACGTGACATACGCGCCGGGGCCGGACTTGCCAAGGCGAGGAGGAGAGACTTCATGGCCTACCGCGCCCCCCTGAACGACATCCGCTTCATCCTCGACCATGTGGTGCCGCTCGTCCCGATCGCCGCAACCGGACGGTTCGCCGAGGCGACGCCTGACCTTGCCGAGGCGATCCTGACCGAGGCCGCGAAGCTTTGCGACACGGTGATGGCACCCTTGCGCCGGGCGGGCGACCAGACACCCGCGCGGCTGGAGAACGGCGTGGTCCGCTCCACCCCCGGTTTTGCCGAAGCCTTCCGCCAGATCGCCGATGGCGGCTGGATCGGCGTCAGCGCACCGGCGGAATACGGCGGCATGGGTCTGCCGCAGATGCTCAACATGGCGATCCACGACATGATGTCGGGCGCCAATCTCGCGCTGGAGCTTAACCCGCTGCTCACCCAGGGCCAGATCGAGGCGCTGGACCATCACGCGAGCGATGCGATCAAGGCGCTTTACCTGCCGAAGCTGATCTCCGGCGAATGGTCGGGCACGATGAACCTGACCGAGCCGCAGGCGGGGTCCGACGTCGGCGCGCTGCGGACGAAGGCAGAGCCGAACGGCGACGGCACCCATGCGGTCACCGGCCAGAAGATCTTCATCTCCTGGGGCGACTGCGACATGACGGGGAACGTCTGCCACCTCGTTCTTGCCCGCCTGCCGGGGGCCCGGCCCGGCACGAAGGGGATCAGCCTCTTTCTCGTGCCGAAGTTCGTTCCCGACGAGAACGGCAGGCCCGGCCGTCGCAACGGGGTGAACGTGGTCAGCCTCGAACACAAGCTCGGCCTGCACGGCTCACCCACCTGCGTGATGGAATATGACCGGGCGACCGGCTGGCTGGTGGGCGAGGAACACGAGGGCATGGCGGCGATGTTCACCATGATGAACAACGCCCGCCTCGCCGTCGGCGTGCAGGGCGTGGGCGTGGCCGAGGCCGCCTGTCAGGCGGCGGTGGACTATGCGGCCGGGCGCAACCAGATGGGCGCGATCATCGACCACCCCGACGTGCGCCGGATGCTCGCCACGATGCGGGCCGAGGTCTTCGCCGCCCGCGCCATCGCGCTTGCCTGCGCCGCGGCGAGCGACATGGCGACCGCGACCGGAGAGCCCGACTGGCGGGCGCGGGCAGCCTTCCTCACGCCGATCGCCAAGGCCTGGGGAACGGACGTCGGCTGCGATGTCGCCTCGATGGCGATGCAGGTGCACGGCGGCATGGGCTATATCGAGGAAACCGGGGTGGCGCAGTTCTGGCGCGACGTGCGGGTGACGGCGATCTACGAGGGGACGAACGGCATCCAGGCGATGGACCTCGTAGGGCGCAAGATGATGGATGGCGGCGAAGCCGCCTTCCGGCTTCTGGAAGAGATCGAGGCGGGGGCCGAGGCGGCGCGCGCAAGCTTGCCCGATCTGGCGGGCGCGGTCTGGTCGGCGGCCGAGACGCTGCGCGAGGCGACCGAGGCGACGGCGACGCGCGCCGTGGCCGACCGCTACGCCGGTGCGGTGCCCTATCTCAGGGCCTTCGCCCGCGTGCTCGGGGCGCATTTCCACCTGCGCGCGGCCCTGGCCGAAGGCGGCCGGGGTACGCGCACCGCGCTGGCGCGCATCCATGTCGAGCGTCTTTTACCGCAATACGCGGCCAGCCTTGCCGAAGCGAAGGAGGGTGCCGCGGGCCTTGCCGCGCTTTCGCCCGAGGCGCTCGCGTCGTGACTGCCGCGGCCGCAGACGAGGACATACGGTATCCAGTCGCGCAGGCGCCGGGGCCGCGCGAGGCCGTCGAGATGGCCGAGGGCATCCTGTGGCTGCGCCTGCCCCTGCCGATGGCGCTTGACCATGTGAATGTCTTCGCGCTCGACGATGGCGACGGCTGGACCCTCCTCGATACCGGCTTCGACACCGGCAAGACGCGCGCGATCTGGGACAGCGTGCTGGTCGGGCCGCTCGCCGGCCGGCCCGTGCGGCGGGTGATCGTCACGCATTACCACCCCGACCATGTGGGCCTCGCCGGCTGGTTCCAGTCGCGGGGGGCGGAACTGGTGACGACACGCACCTCCTGGCTTCTGGCGCGGATGCTCACGCTCGACGAACACAAGCTGCCGGCGGCCGAGACGCTGGCGTTCTGGCGCCGCGCGGGGATGGATCCGGGCCTCCTGTCGCGCCGCGCGACGGAACGCCCCTTCAACTTCTGCGACGTGGTGGCGCCGCTGCCGCTCGGCTACACCCGCATCGCCGAAGGCGGCCGCATCCGCGCCGGCGGGCGCGACTGGACGGTGCGGGTGGGCCACGGCCACGCGCCGGAGCACGCGACCTTCTGGGAAGAGGGCGGCGCGCTCGTCCTCGGCGGCGACCAGCTCCTGCCCTCGATCTCGGCCAATCTCGGCGTCTATGCCTCCGAGCCGATGGCCGACCCGGTGGGCGAGTGGCTGGAAAGCTGCGCGGCCTTTCGGGCCTTCGCCCGGGACGACCACCTCGTGCTGCCCGGCCACAAGCTGCCGTTCACCGGCCTGCCCATGCGGCTTGGCCAGATGATCGACAACCATCTCGGCGCGCTTGACCGGCTGATGGACCATCTGGCCCAACCCCGCACCGCGGCGGACTGTTTCGCGCCGCTCTTCAAGCGCGCCATCGGCGAGGCGGAATACGGCCTCGCGCTGGTCGAGGCGGTTGCGCATCTCAACCATCTCCTCCACCGTGGGAGGGTGGAGCGCATGCTCGGTGCGAACGGAGCCTGGCTGTGGCGAAGAGCGACATGACCGACGAGATCCGCACGACCGCCGAGGCCCACGAGGCCTCGGCCCTGCCGCGGGCGCGGGTCGTCCATACCCTTCCCGACGCGCCGAGAACGGCCGAGATGTGCCCGCTGCCCGAGGCGGTGGCGGCCGAACCGCTGGAGGCGAAGAGCCCGGCGCAATGGGCCTACGAGCGGCTGATCCTCTACATCCAGAACTTCGAGACCCAGCTCGACGACAAGCACGAGGTGGCGATGGGCTTCACCGGCGGCGATGTCGGTGTCTTGCAGATCGAGGGAATCGGCTATTTCGACCCCGACATCGTGACGTTTTACGGCCGCGACGAGGAGGGGGCACGGACCCAGTTGATCCAGCATGTGTCGCAGTTGAACGTGATGCTGCGCGCCCTGCCCAAGGCGCCCGAGGTGGAAGAACCGCGCCGCATCGGCTTCCGCCTTGCCGCCGACCTCGGCGGCAGATGACCGCGGGCCGCCTGTCGGATTCGCGCAACGCCCCGGGCAACTGGCGCCCGCGGGGTCGTGACAGGGGGCGATGAATCGGCTATTCGGGCCGAAACGCGGGAACAGGAGAGAACGATGGCCGAATTCAAGCCGGGCAGCATGGATATCCGGGCGCAGGAAAAGACCTTCGCCGGCTTCGTGCGTTTCGCGATCTGGTCGGTGGCGGTGTTCTTCGCCGTCCTGATCCTCATCGCGCTCGCCAACGCCTGATCGGGGCGGCGTCAGCGATGGTGCGCCGGTTTCTGGCCTGCCTTGCCCTGCCTCTGGTGCTGCTCCTGGCGGCCTGCGGCGCGGAACCGGTCTGGGCGCCCGACGAGGCGGTCGCTCGTGCGCGCTATGTCTCGGGCGAGGCGCCGTCGATCACGCTCTTCACGGTGGTGCGCAAGAAGGGCAACGAAGGCGCCCATTCGGGGCTGATGATCGACGGCAGCCAGCGGGTGATGTTCGATCCGGCCGGCACCTGGCACCACCCGACGGTGCCGGAACGCAACGACCTGCACTACGGCATCACCGAGCAGATGCGGAAGTTCTACATCGACTACCACGCGCGCGAATCCTTCGACGTGATCGAGCAGAAGGTCCATGTCTCGCCCGCCGTGGCCGAGGCGGCGATCCGCCGGGCGGAATCCTATGGCGCGGTCAACAAGGCCTTCTGCGGCAGTTCGGTGAGCGACATCCTCCAGGGTCTGCCGGGCTTCGAATCGATCCCGAAGACATTCTTCCCGAACAGGATCATGGAGGCCTTCGGCGAACTGCCCGGGGTCACGACCAGCCTTCATGTGGACGGCGACCCGGACGACCATTCCGGTGTGCTGATGATCCAGCAGAGCGCCTCGATCGAACCGCCGCTGCCGTCGCGCTGAGCCTCAGTCGAAAATCCCCGTCACCCGTCCGAGCAACATGAAGGCGCGGGCGGTGCGGGTTTCGGCAAGCGCCGCGACCTCCTGGTCGGTCGCGTTCTTCTCGAACTCGGTGAAGGTCCGGTCGAAGAGCCGCAGGAAATGGTGGACGGTGTCGCGGAAGATCGTGTCCTGCCGCATCCGGCCGGCGGTGAGCGCAAGGCTCGACCGGTCGCGCACGCCGCCGAGCGCGGCGATGGCCTTGCCGCGCTCGCCCTGCGCGAAGCGCCGCCAGACCTCGGGCCGGGCCCGGTCGGGACGCAGGTCGTCCATGTAGATGCCGTCCTGGCTGAGCAGCGTCAGCGCGTCCTGGGCGGCGCGGATCAGCTTGGCCAGCCCGCGGTCGTCGAGCGCTCGGCGCAGCGCGCGGAACCCGTCGCGGTCGTTCTCGCTGTCGGGGAAGTTGAGCGCGCGGATGAAATCGGCCACCGAAACCGGCGCGGCGGTACTTTCCGCCGGCGTCCCGAGCGCCAGCGCCGGCTGTTCGTCGGGCTGGGCCGCGGCGGGGCCGGGCGCCACGAAGGCGGCCTTGCGATCGGCCGAGGGCCGGACCGTCTCCGCGTCGCGCCGCGAGGTGAAGGTGGCGATGGCGGTCTCGGCCTGTTTCGCCGACGCGGCGATTTCCTCGAGCCGCTTCTCCACCGACGACTTCGCCAGCCCGCCCTGCGCCTGGCTGACATAGGCGTGCCGCATCGCGTCGATGGCGGCCTGAAGCCGCTCGGCCTCCTCCTTCATCGTCCGCGCGGTCCTGAGCGTGACGGCGGCGATCCAGATCAGCGCGATCGGCAGGAAGATCGCCACCAGCACCATGACCGTGCCGAGCGCACCGCCGGAGCCTTCGCCATCGCCCGCGAAGAGGAAGAAGCCGCCCACGAGCGCGAGCCAGACTAGGCTCACGCCGCCGGCGATGACCTCGGCCGGGCCGATCACGGGATCGGCGGACGGGCGGCTGTGGAGGCCCAAGCCGATGCGCTCTCCGGCGGCCCCTTCCGACTGCTGCCCCTCCGACATTGCCAACCCTCCCGCGCCCCCGCCGGTCAGACGTAGCGGATGCTCAACACTTCGTAACTCTTCTCGCCCCCGGGGGTGCGCACCTCGACACTGTCGCCCTCGTCCTTGCCGATCAGCGCGCGGGCAAGCGGCGATCGGATGTTGAGCAACCCGCGCTCGATGTCCGCCTCGGCCTCGCCGACGATCTGGTAGGTGCGTTCCTCGTCGCTGTCCTCGTCGACGAGCGTGACCGTCGCGCCGAACTTGATCGCGCCGGAAAGGTTCGCCGGATCGATCACCTCGGCGCGCGACAGCGTCGCCTCAAGCTCCTTGATCCGGCCCTCGACGAAGCTCTGGCGTTCCCGCGCGGCGTGGTATTCGGCGTTCTCCGACAGGTCGCCGTGTTCGCGCGCCTCGGCGATGGCGCGGATCACGGCCGGCCGCTCCACCGTCTTCAGCATCTTCAGTTCCTGGTCGAGCGCGGCATGGCCCGCGCGGGTCATCGGTATCTTTTCCATCGTTGTCCGTAACTGGAAACTCGCCGCAAAAAGGCCTGGATCGTGCGCGATACCAAGCTGTAAACCCGGGATGCGGATCGAAAGTCAATAGGTGCGCCGCGGCGGCCGCCGCGGGTCGGGGGTTTTCGCCAGGGCGGAGGCTGGGTGAGGGTGTGAAGCTGTTCTTTCGCATTTGCCTTGGCTATGCCGTGGTCTCGCTCGCGGCCATCATGCTCGTGCGCGATGTCGGCCTTGACCTTGTTGTCGAGGCGGGCCTTGCCACGATCGAGTTCGCCACCGCGATTGTCTCCGCCGTGAAATGGGCGCTGCCGGTGCTGCTCCTCCTGCCGCTCGTCGTCGGGTTGCGCCGTTCGGCCGCGAACCTCGGCGATCTCGGCTATGCGCTCGCGGGAAGCAGCCTGTTTCAGGCGGCGTTCTCGCTCATGAAGTCCTCGATTCCGTTCTTTGTCCCCTTCTATGCCGATCCGCCGCTGGCGGCGCTCGACCGGATGCTTCACGGCGGGGTCGACCCCTGGATCATCACCCATCGCTGGGCCGGCCTCTTTCCGGCCGAATGGCTCTTTCCGCTCTATCTGGACATCTGGCTTTTCCCGGCCATCGGTTTTGTCGTCTTCATGGCGCTGACCGACCGGAACCGCGACCGGCAGATGCGATTCGTGGCACTCTACTTCACCTGCTGGGTGTTCCTGGGCACCGTCCTCTCCCTGGCCGGCGCCTCGGTCGGGCCGGTCTACTACGACGCGCTGCTCGGCGGCAGCCGGTTCGGGGCGCTGACCGCCGCGCTCGCCGCCTCGCCCCTGGCCGCCGACAATCTCGCCCAGGTGCAGGACTATCTCTGGGCGTCCTACGAGCGTCGCGGCCTTGCCCTTGGCTCGGGTATCTCCGCCTTCCCGAGCGTGCATGTCGGCGTGGCAACGATGATTGCGCTTTACCTAGCGGAACGCCGGTGGTGGCTGGCGCTGCCGGGGGCGGGCTTTGTCGCGGCGATCCTCTTCCTGTCGGTCTATACCGGGTATCACTACGCGGTGGACGGGTATTTCTCCATCGTGGTCGTCGTTGCCGTCTGGGCGGCACTTCGCCGTGTGGCCCACAGCGGGCTCGAGCCCCGAGCGCCGCGGCGACGATCTGCCCGCCGCGTTATTGTTGCGCCCTTCCGCTCCGTAAGCTAACGATCTGTCCCGACAAGCAAGGCGGGACAGCGCGGCGAAAGGGGTGGAGATGACCGAAGTCATCCGAGAATCGATGGAATATGACGTGGTGATCGTGGGTGCAGGCCCGTCGGGCCTCTCCGCGGCGATCCGCCTGAAACAGCTCGATCCCGACCTGAACATCGTGGTTCTGGAAAAGGGCTCCGAGGTCGGCGCGCATATCCTTTCGGGCGCGGTGCTCGATACCTGCGGGCTCGATGCACTGATCCCCGACTGGAAGGAAAAGGGCGCGCCGATCACGGTCGAGGTGAAGCACGACAACTTCTACGTCCTCGGCCCCGCGGGCCAGGTGCGCATCCCCAACTGGCCGATGCCGCCGCTGATGTCGAACCACGGCAAGTATATCGTCTCGATGGCCAATGTCTGCCGCTGGATGGCCGGCGAGGCCGAGGCGCTGGGGGTGGAGATCTTCCCCGGCATGGCCTGTTCGCAGCTTGTCTACGGACCCGGCGGCGAGGTGCGCGGCGTCGTCGCCGGCGAGATGGGGCTTGCCCCCGACGGCACGCCCGGCCCGAACTACGAACCGGGGATGGAGCTTCTGGGCAAGTATGTCTTCCTGTCGGAAGGGGTGCGCGGATCGCTGGCCAAGGAGGTGATCGCCAAATACGACCTGTCGAGGGGCCATTGCCCGCAGAAGTTCGGCCTCGGCATGAAGGAAATCTGGGAAATCGACCCCGCGAAGCATCGCGAGGGCACGGTGACCCATACGATGGGCTGGCCGCTCGGCCGCAACGCCGGCGGCGGCAGCTTCATCTATCACCTCGAGAACAACCAGGTCTTCGTCGGCTTCGTGGTGCACCTGAACTACGCCAACCCGCACCTCTATCCCTACATGGAATTCCAGCGCTTCAAGCACCATCCGATGGTGGCCGAGCTTCTCAAGGGCGGCAAGCGCGTGGCCTACGGCGCGCGCGCGATCTCGGAGGGCGGCTGGCAGTCGATCCCGAAGCTGGTGGCGCCCGGCGTGGCGCTTCTGGGCTGTTCGGCGGGCCTCGTGAACGTGCCGCGGATCAAGGGCAACCACAACGCGATGCTGTCGGGGACCGCCGCGGCCGAGGCTGCGCAGGCGGCGATCAGGGCCGGCCGCGCCGGCGACGAGCTTGAGGCATACGAATCCGACCTGCGGTCCGGGCCGATCGCCCGCGACCTCAGGCGCGTGCGCAACGTCAAGCCGATGTGGTCGCGCTGGGGGATGATCCCCAGCCTCGTCCTCGGCGGACTCGACATGTGGACGAACCAGATCGGGCTTTCGTTCTTCGGCACGCTGAAGCACGGCAAGACCGACGCGGCCGCGACCGGAGAGGCCAAGGACTACCCGAAGATCGACTATCCGAGGCCCGACGGCGTCCTTTCGTTCGACCGGCTGACCAACGTCGCCTTCAGCTTCACCAACCACGAGGAAAGCCAGCCCTGCCATCTGCGGCTGAAGGATCCCTCGGTGCCGATCGCGGTGAACCTGCCGAAATACGACGAGCCGGCACAGCGCTACTGCCCGGCCGGCGTCTACGAGGTGCTGGCCGACGAGGCGGGCAACCCGCGGTTCCAGATCAACTTCCAGAACTGCGTCCACTGCAAGACCTGCGACATCAAGGATCCGAGCCAGAACATAAACTGGACGACGCCGCAGGGCGGCGACGGGCCGAACTACCCGAACATGTAACATCTTCGGCAATGACCCCCCCACGGGGCGCCTTGCGGGGCGCCCCGCATTGCCTTGGCGCAGCGGCCGGACTAGGCTCTTCGGGCTTCAATGAAGGATGCGCCCCCGTGACGACCCGCAAGCTCCCGCTTCTTCTCTCGCTCGGTGTCGGTCTTGCCGCCTGGATGCCGGCCGCGGCCCGGGCGGACGCCTCGGGGCCCTATCTCGCCGGACGGCTCGCCAGCATGGAGTCGGACTATGTCGCCGCGGCCGACTACTACACCCGCGCGCTGGCCGCCGACCCCGCCAATCCCGCGATCCTCGAGGATGCCATCGTCTCGCAGATCGGCCGCGGCGCGGTCGACCGCGCGGTCGCGCCGGCACGCTCGGTCGAGACGCTGGGGGCAAAGAGCCAGATCGCCGATCTCGTCATCCTCACCGATCTGGCAAAGCAGGGCGACTTCGCCGGCGCCATCGCCGAGCTTGACAAGGGTCGCAGCGCCGGCGTTCTCGTCGACGGGTTGTTCCGGGCCTGGGCGCTGGTGGGACAGGGCCAGATGTCGGAGGCCACGGTCGCCTTCGACAAGGTCGCTGCCGCGCCCGGCAGCCGGGCCTTCGGGCTTTACCACAAGGGTCTCGCGCTCGCCTCGGTGGGCGACTTCGAGGGTGCCGACCACATCTTTTCGGGTGAGGAGGGCGGGCCCCTGCGCGCAACCCGCCGCGGTGTGCTGGCGCACGCGGAAATCCTCAGCCAGCTCGAACGCAACCCCGCCGCGATCGAACTGATCGACAAGACGATGGGGGACGCGGCCGATCCCGCCTTCGACAGGCTCAGGGCCGACCTGGAGGCGGGAAAGCCCGTGCCCTTCGACATCGTCGGAAACGCCGGCGACGGTCTGGCGGAGGTCTTCTTCACGGTCGCCTCGGCGCTACAGGGCGAAAGCGCGGACGTGAACACGCTGGCCTATGCGCGGATGGCCGAATACCTCGCGCCCGAGGACGCCGACGTGCTGCTTCTCGTGGCGCAGATACTCGAATCGCAGGGGCAGCACGACCTCGCGGTCGAGACCTATGCGAAGATCCCGCACGACGACCCCGCCTATGTCCCTGCCGAAGTCGGCCGGTCGGATGCCCTGATCGCGGCCGGCCGCACCGAGGCGGGGATCGAGGTGCTCGAGCAACTCGCCCGATCCTATCCCGAACGTGCCGACATCTGGGGCGCGCTCGGTGACATCCTGCGCCGCGAAGAACGCTACGGCGATGCGGTGAACGCCTATGACAAGGCGATTGCCACCTTCAAGGGCGACGATCCCGGCCAATGGGTCGTCTACTACACCCGCGGAATCGCGCATGAGCGCACCAGGGACTGGCCCGGGGCCGAGGCGGATTTCCGCAAGGCGCTGGCGCTGAAGCCCGACCAGCCCTCGGTCCTGAACTACCTCGGCTACTCCTATCTGGAGCGGAAGGAGAACTACGACGAGGCGCTCGCCATGATCGAGAAGGCGGTGGCCGAACGGCCCGACGATGGCGCCATCGTCGACAGTCTCGGCTGGGCGCTCTACCGGCTCGGCCGCTACGGCGAGGCGGTCGGCCATCTTGAAAAGGCGGTCGAGCTGATGCCCGTCGATGCGGTCGTCAACGATCACCTCGGCGATGTCTACTGGGCGGTGGACCGCAAGCGCGAGGCGGAATTCCAGTGGAAGAGGGCGCTGTCGTTCAAGCCGGACACCGAGGAGGAAGCCAAGCGCATCCGCCGCAAGCTGGAAGTCGGCCTCGATACGGTGCTGAAGGAAGAGGGCGCGGAGCCTCTGGCCGTCACCAAGAATGGCGATTGAGGAATTCGCGCCCGCGAAGCTGAACCTGGCGCTGCATGTCACGGGCCAGCGGCCGGACGGCTATCACCGCCTCGACAGCCTCGTGGTCTTCGCCGATGTGGGCGACCGGGTCACGGTCGCGTCCGCCGAGGCGCTGACGCTCGCCGTCACCGGACCCGAAGGGACGGGATTGACCGCGGGGAGGGACAACCTCGTCCTGCGCGCGGCGCGGGCCCTTGGTGCTGGCCGCGGCGCGGCGATCACACTGGAAAAGAACCTGCCGGTGGCCTCCGGCATCGGCGGCGGCTCGGCCGATGCGGCGGCCGCCCTCAGGGCGCTGGCGCGCCACTGGGGTCTGCCGCTGCCGGAGGCGGCGGCGGTGCTGGCGCTCGGCGCCGACGTGCCGGTCTGCCTTGCCGGGCGGCCGGCCCGGATGGGCGGGATCGGCGAGATGCTGGCGCCGTTGCCCCCGCTTCCCGAAATGGCGGTGCTCCTCGTGAATCCGCGGCTGGAGGTTCCGACCCCGGCCGTGTTCCGCGCCCTTGCGCGCAGGGAAAACGCCGCGATGGAGCCGCTGCCCGCCACCTTCGCAGACGCGGGGGCGCTCGCCGCCTGGCTTTCCCGCCAGCGCAACGATCTGGAAGCGCCGGCGGTCGCCGCGGCGCCGGTGATCGCCGAGATCCTTGCCGCCATTGCCGCGGCCGGGCCGCTGCTGGCACGGATGTCGGGATCGGGGGCGACCTGCCTGGGGCTATTTGCGGGCCTTGGAGAGGCCGAGGCCGCCGCCCGCGCGCTCGCCGCCCGTCACCCGGGCTGGTGGGTGCGCGCCGCCGCGATCCTTGGCTGAACGTCAGTTCACGCGCGCGACGACATAGTCCGCAAGGTCGGACAGCATGTCGCGCAAGGGATGCGCGGGCAGGGCGTCTAGGGCGGCCTTGGCCCTGTCGGCCCAGGCCAGCGCCTCGTCCCGCGTCGCCTCCATCGCGCCGTGACGCGCCATGAGCGCCAGGGCATGGTCAAGATCGCCCTCGCGCTGCTCGCCCTTCTCGATCACCCGCCGCCAGAAGGCGCGCTCCGCCTCGTCTGCCCGTGCCACCGCCTTGATGACCGGCAGCGTCAGCTTGCGTTCGCGGAAATCGTCGCCGGTGTTCTTGCCGATCACCGCCGAACTGCCGCCGTAGTCGAGAAGGTCGTCGGCGATCTGGAAAGCGACGCCGAGCGCGTCGCCATAGGTGAAGAGCGCGCGCACCTGCTCCTCGGGCGCGCCGGCGATCACCCCGCCGACCTCGGTCGCGGCCGAGAAAAGCGCCGCCGTCTTGCCGCGGATCACCTTCAGGTAGATGTCCTCGTCGGTGCGAAGATCCTGAGCGGCGGTCAGTTGCAGCACCTCTCCCTCGGCGATCGTCGCCGAGGCGTTGGCGAGGATGTCGAGCACGCGGATCGACCCCGTCTCGGTCATGAGCTGGAACGACCGGGCGAAGAGATAGTCCCCGACCAGCACGGAAGACTTGTTGTCCCACAAGAGGTTGGCGGTAGGGCGGCCGCGGCGCTGGCGGCTTTCGTCGACCACGTCGTCATGCAGGAGCGTCGCGGTATGGATGAACTCCACCGTTGCCGCGAGTCGGATGTGATGGTCGCCCTCGTAGCCCAGAAGCCGCGCCGCGGCGAGCGTCAGCATCGGCCTGAGCCGCTTGCCTCCCGCCTCGACAAGATGTGCCGTGACCTCGGGGATCCGCGGCGCATGTTCGGATGCCATCCGGGTGCGGATCAGCTCGTTCACGCGCTCCATGTCGGCGGCCAGATGCGCGCCCAGCCGGTCATGCGGTTTCTGCGCGGTCTCGTCCAGGCCCATTTCCGTCCCGTCTTGCCTCGACAAAGCCGGGGCTTCGTCCTTATGTCCAAGATCATGAAGGAACTTCTGCGCACCAACGACCCGACCGTCGTCGCCTTCGCCACAGCGCTCCTTGACGCTGAGGGTATAGCGGCCTTTCAGATTGACGTCCACATGAGCGTTCTCGAAGGCTCGCTTGGCATTTTGCCGCGCCGCCTGATGGTGCGCGACGCCGATCTGTTCGTCGCGCGGGCGGTTCTGAAGGACAACGGGATCGAGGCCTGAGATGTTCGGCCCGGACGAGATCACGACCGACGGCTTCCTCGGCGGCCGCCTGACCATCGCACAACCGGCCGCGGGCTACCGGGCCGCCACCGATCCGGTGCTTCTGGCCGCGGCCGTTGCGGCGAAGCCCGGGCAGGCGGTGCTGGAGCTTGGCTGCGGCGCGGGCGTGGCGAGCCTTTGCCTGGGCTGGCGCGTGGCGGGCCTTGCCCTCGCCGGGCTGGAGGTGCAGCCTGCCTATGCGGCGCTGGCCCGGCGGAACGCCGAGGCGAACGGCCAGGATCTCGAGGTCTTCGACGGCGATCTGGCGGCGATGCCCGCCGCGCTCAGGTCGCGGACATTCGACCATGTGATCGCCAATCCGCCCTATTTCGGGGCGGGCAGCGGCACGGCGGCACGTGACCCGGGGCGCGAGACCGCGCAGCGCGAGGCCACGCCGCTGGGCGACTGGATCGACGCCGGTCTCAGGCGCCTCAGGCCCGGTGGATGGCTGACGCTCATCCAGGCGGCCGAACGGCTGCCCGGAATCCTCGCGGCGCTCGGCCGCCGCGCCGGCAGCGTCACCGTCCTGCCCGTCGCGCCCCGGCCGGGCCGGGCGGCGGGCCGCGTCATCGTGACGGCGCGCAAGGGCGGGCGGGCGCCCTTCCGGCTGATGGCGCCGTTCGTCCTGCACGAGGGCGCCGCGCATCTGCGCGACGGCGACGACTACAGTGGCCAGGCGCGCGCGGTGCTGCGCGAGGGAGCGGCGCTGCCGGGGCTCGACACCCCCGCCGTTAACCTTTCGGCAGGGGCTTGGCCCGCATCCTGTGCCGACGCGGTGTGACATTCTTCCGCGTGACACGACTCGTCGAATATGATGGGATCGTGACAGGGTTCACTGGAGAGGAGACGACGATGTCGCTTGGTTCGCACCTGCAGGAACTTCGCAAGAAACACCAGCTCCTGTCGGAGGCCGTGGAAGAGGCTCAGCGCCATCCGGGTTATGACGATCTGGCCATTGCCGACATGAAGAAGGAAAAGCTTCGCATCAAGGAAGAGATCGCGCGCCTCAGCCAGGCGTGACGTCCCCGGCCGGGCGGGTGGTCCGGCGACCTGCATAGGCGGCCAGCGCGGCGCCCGTGGCGATCATCGCCGCGGCAAGTGCGAGTTTCATGCTTGCGGTTGCCGATCCGGCAAGCACCAGCGCAAGCGTGGAGAGAAGCGGCGCGGCATAGGACGCCGTGCCGAGAAGCTGGATGTCGCCGCGTTTGACGCCGACGTCCCAGGTGAAGAATGCGAGCCCCACCGGGCCGAGGCCGAGCGCGAGCGTCGCCGCCCATCCCGTCGCGCCGTCAGGCCAGGCGGTATCCTCCAGCGCAAGATGCGCCGGCACGGAAAGGACGGCGGTCATCAGGCAGAACACCGTCACCGCCGCGGTCGGTACCGACCCCATCCGGCGCGACAGGATCGAATAGCCCGACCATGTCAGCGCGCAGAGAAGGGCGAGCGCATAGCCGGGCAGGGCGGAGGCGCCGGGCCTGCCCAGCCCGTCCGCGATCAAGACCGCGGCACCGGCAAAGGCCATGACTGCACCGATGACATGGCCCGCCCCCAGACGCTCGCCGGGCAGGAGTCCCGACAACAGCACGATGAGCAGCGGCCACAGATAGGCGATGAGGCTCGCCTCGGCCGCAGGCGCGAGCCTCAGCGCCGAGAAATAGAAGAGATGATAGCCGAAAAGGCCGGCGGTGCCGAACGCATAGATCTTCCACGACACGGTGCGAAGCTGTGCCAGACCGCCCGTCAGCATCGTCCAGGCGAACCCGACAAGCCCGCCGACCGCGAAGGCCATCACGTTGAGCTGCAACGGCGGCACCGGCGCGGTGCGCACGGTCAGGAGCGCCAGGAGCGCCCACATCAGGATGGCGGTGAAGCCGATGCCCGTGGCACGCGCACGGGTCATGCCCCGGTCTCGGCCGTTGCCTGCGCGCGCCTCCTGTGTCCGATACCCATCGTTCCCGCCTTCACCAATGCGCGCCGAGAAACCGCGATTTCGGGTGATGCGTCAAGGGCGGGCGAAAAAGGAGCCGGCCACGAGGCCGGCCTCCTCCCGGCGTCCGCCGCCCGATCAGGTGAAATACTGCCCGCCGTTGGCGGAAATCGTCGATCCGGTGATGAACCCCGCGTCGTCGGAGGCAAGGAACACCACGCAGCGCGCGATCTCCTCCGGCTCGCCGAGCCGGCCCACCGGGATCTGCGGGATGATCCGTTCGGCCAGAACCTTCTCGTCGATGGCGCGGACCATCTCGGTGCCGATGTAGCCCGGGCAGATCGCGTTCACGGTGATCCCCGCCCGCGCGCCCTCCTGGGCGAGCGCCCTGGTGAAGCCGATGTCGCCGGCCTTCGCCGCCGAATAGTTGGCCTGGCCCGCCTGGCCCTTCTGGCCGTTGATCGAGGAGATGTTGACGATCCGGCCGAACTTGCGGTCGCGCATTCCCGACCAGACCGGATGGGTCATGTTGAACAGGCCCGACAGGTTGGTGTCCATCACCTCCTGCCATTGCTGGCGGGTCATCTTGTGGAACATGGCGTCGCGGGTGATGCCGGCGTTGTTCACCAGCACCTCGACCGGGCCGAGGTCGGCCTCGACCCTGGCGATCCCGGCGGCGCAGGCGTCGTAGTCGGCCACCGACCACTTGTAGGTCGGGATGCCGGTTTCCCGGGTGAAGGCCGCTGCGGCTTCGTCATTGCCGGCATAGTTCGCGGCGACGGTGTAGCCCGCATTCTTGAGCGCGATGGAAATCGCCGCGCCGATGCCGCGCGACCCGCCCGTGACCAATGCGACCCGTCCCATGATTCTTCCTCCAATAGCTGCTTGTTGAAACAGCGTTACCCAAACGAAAAACCGGGCGCAACATTATTGCGCCCGGTTTTGTGCATTTGCAGAAAGATTGCGCGGTCAGGCGCGTTCCAGGCACATGGCGACGCCCATGCCGCCGCCGATGCAGAGCGTGGCGAGGCCCTTCTTCGCGCCCGAACGGTTCATCTCGTAAAGGAGCGTGTTGAGGATGCGCGCGCCGGAGGCGCCGATCGGGTGGCCGATGGCGATGGCGCCGCCGTTCACGTTCACCTTCGACGTGTCCCAGCCCATGTCCTTGTTGACCGCGCAGGCCTGGGCCGCGAAGGCCTCGTTCGCCTCGATCAGGTCGAGGTCGGCGGCCTTCCAGCCCGCCTTTTCCAGCGCCTTGCGGCTGGCGAAGATCGGCCCCACCCCCATGATCGCCGGATCGAGCCCCGCTGTGGCATAAGAGGCGATGCGGGCGAGCGGCTTCAACCCGCGCCGCGCCGCCTCCTCCTCGCTCATCAGCAGCACCGCCGCCGCGCCGTCGTTGATGCCGCTGGCGTTGCCTGCCGTCACCGTGCCCTCCTTGGCGAAGGCGGGCTTCAGCTTCTGCATCTGCTCGATCGTGGCGCCGTGGCGGATGTATTCGTCGGCGTCGACCACGGTGTCGCCCTTGCGGGTCTTCACCGTGAAGGGGACGATCTCGTCCCGGAACTTGCCCGCCTTCTGCGCCGCTTCGGCCTTGTTCTGGCTGGCGAGCGCGAAAGCATCCTGCTCGTCACGGCCGATCTGCCATTTCTCGGCGACGTTCTCGGCGGTGGTGCCCATGTGGTAGCCGTTGAACGCGTCCCAGAGCCCGTCCCTGATCATCGAATCGATGAACTTCAGGTCGCCCATCTTCTGGCCGGCGCGCAGATGCGCGACATGGGGGGAAAGCGACATGCTCTCCTGCCCGCCGGCGGCGACGATCGCGGCATCGCCGAGCTGGATGTGCTGGGCGGCCAGCGCCACCGACCTCAGCCCCGAGCCGCAGACCTGGTTGATCGACCAGGCCGCGCTTTCCTGCGGCAGGCCGGCGAGGATATGCGCCTGACGGGCGGGGTTCTGGCCCTGGCCCGCGGTCAGCACCTGGCCGAGGATCGTCTCGCCCACCTCCGCCCTGTCGATCCCGGCGCGGGACACCACGGCCCCGAGAACCGCGGCACCCAGCTCATGCGCGGGGGTGTTGGCGAAAGCGCCGTTGAAACTCCCGACCGCGGTGCGGGCGGCCGAAACGATTACGACATTGGTCATGGGCGGTCCTCCTGATGGCGCGCCTGCCGCGCCGCATTCGCGGTAGGCTTCGCCCGGTATCCCTTTCGGACATCTCCGGGCGGCCCCGCGCCGCTTTGCAGCATGCGCATCGCGGCGGATGCGTCAAGCGCCCAGACGGGCGGGCCGTCCCGGCCTCGGCCGGAGCGTGCACGACCCCTTGTCGCGCGTCCCCGGGCACTGCCGCGCTTCGCCGCTTGCCCGCTCCGGCGCCATCCGCATCCGCCGCGTTCGGGCAGCGGGTCAGGCGCGCATCTTCACCTGCGCCATCCGCCAGGGCGGCGTCGCGGTGGGGGCGCCGAAGTAATAGCCCTGCATGCAGTCGATGCCGGCCCCGGTCAGCCAGGCCGCGTCGGGCCCGTTCTCGACCGATTCCGCCACGGTGAACATGTCGAACTGCCGTGCGATCGAAAGCAGCGCCTGGGTCAGGCACTGGTTGTCCGGGCTGCCGGCGATGCCGCGGATGAACTGGCCGTCGATCTTGAGGATGTCGAAATAGAATTCCCGCAGGTAGCGGAACGAGGTGTAGCCCGCCCCGAAATCGTCCAGCGCGAAGGAAATCCCCGCACCCTGCATGTCGGCCATGAAGACTGACACGGCATCGGGCATGATCATGGCCGAACTTTCGGTGATCTCGAGGATCAGCCGTTCCGCCACCGTGGGGCTGTCCTTGATTCCGCGCCTGAGCACCTGCTGCCAGCGCGGATAGGCGATGGAGCGGGCCGACATGTTGATCGCGAGACGCAGGCCCGGATCCTCCTTCAGCGCCCTGAACCCGAGATCGAGCGACAGGCAATCGACGGCGCGGCCAAGCTCCGTCGTCTCGATCGTGGCGATGAATTCGCGCGCGGGGATGATTCGCCCGGTCTCGTCGACAAGGCGGATGAGGCCCTCGTAGAAGGCGGGCCGGTCCTGCCGCGCCGCCTGCACGACAGGCTGGAAGGCAAGGAAGACCTCGCGCCGCTGCACCGCGCGGGCCACCATCGCCAGCGTGTCGCGGTCGCGCAGGCCCACGGCCGCGCTCAGCGGGCTGTCCTGACCGGGATCGCTTGCGCCGCGCCTGAACTTTCCGCCGTCTCGCATGGGCCATCTCCTCGCCGTCGCGGGACATGGTGGGCCGAAGGGGATAACAAGTCGTGAACGCTTGCGGCAGATTGGCGGCAAAGGCATTCCGGAGGAGGGCGACATGGGGGAACGCTGCGGCTGGTGTGGCACCGACCCGCTTTATGTGCGCTACCATGACACCGAATGGGGCATGCCCGAACGCGACCCGCGTGCGCTGTGGGAAAAGCTGGTGCTCGACGGGTTCCAGGCCGGGCTCGCCTGGATCACGATCCTGCGGAAGCGGGAAAACTTCCGCGCCGCCTTCGCGGGCTTCGAGCCGGCGGCGATCGCCCGGTGGGGCGAGGCAGACGTGGCGCGGCTTCTGGCCGACCCGGGCATCGTCCGTTCGCGCGCCAAGATCGAGGCGGCGATCGGCAACGCCCGCGCCTATCTGGCGATCGCGGAACGCGAGGGATTCGACACGTTCCTCTGGCGCCGTCTCGACGGGCGGCCGTTGCAGAACCGCTTCCGCACCCTCGACGAGGTGCCGGCATCCACGCCGCTTTCCGAACGCATCGCGAAGGATCTGAAGGCCGAAGGCTTCCGCTTCGCGGGCCCCACCATCACCTATGCTTTCATGCAGGCGACCGGCATGGTCAACGACCACCTCGTGACCTGCCCCGCGCACGCAAGCTGCGCCGCCGCGGCCTGAGCCTCTTCGTTGCCGAAATACCCCGGCCCGCCGCGCCTACTCCCCGGCCAGCAGCGCCCGGACGATCGCCCGGGCGCTCTCGCCGCTCCAGTCGGCGTCGCCCGTCATCCGCGCGATCTCGCGCCCCTCGGGGTCGAGGATCACCGTCACCGGCAGGCCGAAGACGCCCATCTCGCGGGCAAGCGCCTGGTCCCTGTCGAGAAGGACCGGCAGCGTCTCCACCCCGGTCTCGTCGAAAAGCCGGGTGATCGCGGGCAGCATGTTGCGGCCGGTGGCGATGGTCACCACGGCGAAATCCTCGCCGCCGAACTCGCGGTTGAGCGCGTCGAGCGACGGCAGCTCCTTGCGGCAGGGGGCGCACCAGGTGGCCCAGAAGTTGACCGCGAGATATTTGCCGCGGAACTCCGACAGCCGGTGCTCGCCGCCGCCTGCGTCGGTAAAGCCGGTGTCAGGCACGGGCGCCGGCTCGGCATGGATGACGAGCTTCATCATCGACCCCTCGCGCAGCGCCTCCAGCGCCGCCTGCCCGGGCGCGGCGGCGTTTGCACCGAAGGCGAGGGCCGTGTAGAGGACGGCCAGTAGAATGCGACGCATGGAAGCCTCCGGGGGCGCGACAGATGACCGACAGGACCCAGAACGCGATGTGGGGCGGGCGCTTCGCCGCCGGGCCGGACGCGATCATGGAGGCGATCAACGCCTCGATCGGCTTCGACCGGCGGCTCTACGCCCAGGACATCCGGGGCAGCCGGGCCCATGCGGCGATGCTCGCCGCGCAGGGCATCCTCACCGATAGCGACGCGGAGGCGATCGGGGAAGGGCTGCTCACGGTCTTGTCAGAGATCGAGGCGGGGACATTCGCCTTCTCGACCGCGCTCGAGGACATCCACATGAACGTCGAGGCGCGGCTGAAGGAGGTCATCGGCGACCCCGCCGGCCGCCTCCACACGGCGCGGAGCCGCAACGACCAGGTGGCGACCGACTTCCGGCTCTGGGTGCGCGACCAGGCGGATGCGGCGATCGTCGGGCTCATCGCGCTGCAACGCGCGCTCCTCGCCCAGGCCGAGGCCGGGGCGGACTGGGTGATGCCGGGCTTCACCCATCTCCAGACCGCCCAGCCGGTGACCTGGGGCCATCACATGATGGCCTATGTCGAGATGCTCGGCCGCGACGCCGGCCGCTTCGCCGATGCGCGCGCGCGGATGAACGAATGTCCGCTCGGCGCCGCCGCGCTCGCCGGCACCTCCTTCCCGATCGACCGGCAGATGACGGCGGAGGCGCTCGGCTTCGACCGGCCGATGGCCAATTCGCTCGACGCGGTCAGCGACCGCGACTTCGCGCTGGAGTTCCTCTCGGCCGCCGCGATCTGCGCCATCCACCTCAGCCGCTTCGCCGAGGAGCTGGTGATCTGGTCCTCGGCCCAGTTCCGCTTCGTGGTGCTTTCCGACCGCTTCACCACCGGCTCGTCGATCATGCCGCAGAAGAAGAACCCCGACGCGGCGGAGCTGATCCGCGCCAAGATCGGCCGCATCCTCGGCGCCGCGGTCGCGCTCTTCACCGTGATGAAGGGCCTGCCGCTCGCCTATTCCAAGGACATGCAGGAGGACAAGGAACAGGTCTTCGACGCCGCCGACACGCTGATGCTGGCGCTCGCCGCGATGGAGGGGATGGTGCGCGACATGACGGCGAACCGCGTCAACCTCGAACGCGCCGCCGCCTCGGGCTTTTCCACCGCGACCGACCTCGCCGACTGGCTGGTGCGCGCGCTCGGCCTGCCGTTCCGCGAGGCGCACCACGTCACCGGCAGCCTCGTCGCGCTCGCCGAGAGGAAGGGCTGCGACCTGCCGGACCTGACGCTGGCCGAGATGCAGTCGGCCCATCCCGGCATCACGCAGGAGGTCTATTCGGTCCTCGGCGTCCACAACTCGGTCGCGTCCCGCACCAGCTACGGCGGCACCGCACCGGAACGGGTGCGCGAACAGGCCGCGCGCTGGAAGGAGCGGCTGGGGTGAAGGTCGCGGCGCTTCTCGGTCTCTGCTCGATGGTCTCGGGCTGCACAGAGCCCCGGGCCAATGCCGGCATCCACATCACCCCTGACGGCGTGCGGGTTGCGCCCTCCGTCTCCACCTCCATTGCCGGGATCGGCGTTACCGTGAGCGACTGATGCGTCTCGTTTCCTCCCTTCTGCTTCTGGCTTTTCTCACTGCCTGCGGCGCCGATGGCGCGCCGACACCGCCTGCCGAACCGGGGATCAGCGTCTCGGGCCAGGTCAAGGTCGGCGTCGGCGGCAGCCTCTGACGGTTCGGGCGGAGCGCGCGGGCGGGCCCGCGCGCACGTCTTTCCTCTCGCCCCTCCCGCTTGCGCGGGCAGGGCTCGGGCGCTCCGCGGGGGATATTTTCCGAACGGGTGAGGGATGATTCGCCGGCTAGGGAGTTCCTGCGGCTCAGTCGAGCGTCCGGCGGAAGCGCAGCAGCGCCAGCGCCGCATAGGCCGCGACGAAAAGCGCCAGCGCGGAAAGCGGCTGGGCGATGCCTGCGTAGCCCGCGCCCTTCAGCATCACCGCGCGGATGAGACGCAGGAAATGGGTCAGCGGAAAGACCTCCCCCAGCGCCTGCGCCCAGCCGGGCATCCCCCGGTAGGGAAACATGAACCCCGACAGCAGAAGCGAGGGCAGGAAGAAGAAGAAGGTGAGCTGCATCGCCTGCATCTGGGTGCGCGCCGCGGTGGAGATCAGGTAGCCGAGGATCACCAGCGCGGCGACGAAGACGAAGATGCCGGCCAGGAGCAGCGGCAGCGAGCCGACGAAGGGGACGCCGAACATCAGCTTCGCCGCGACCAGCACCACCGCGACCTGCACCGCGCCGACGCCGAGATAGGGCAGCACCTTGCCCAGCATGATCTCGATGGGCGTCGCGGGCATGGAGAGGAGGTTCTCCATCGTGCCCCGCTCGATCTCGCGGGTCAGCGCCATCGCGGTCATCATCACCATCGTCATCTGGAGGATGACGCCGAGAAGGCCGGGGACGATGTTGTATTGCGTGATCCCTTCGGGGTTGTAGCGCCGGTGCACCGTCACCTGGAGCCGCGAGGCGGCGTCATCGGCCGCCTGCGCCTCGGCCCCGCGCTCGCGCAGGAGCGCGTCGGCGGCGACGGTGCCGAGGGTGGAGATCGCGCCGGACGCCACCGAGGGATCGGTCGCATCGGCCTCGATCAGGATTTCGGGATGGTCGCCCCGGTCGACCCGCCGGCCGAAGTCCGAGGGAATGGTCACGACAAAGGAGACCTCGCCCCGGGCGATCAGCCGCTCGGCCTCGCTCGCGGAGGCATGGGAACGGGTGAAGCGGTAGTAGCCGGTCAGTTCCAGCGCCGAGACGATCGCGCGGGTGTAGCGGTCCTGGGTCGGCGCGACGAGCGCGGCCGGCAGGCCCTTCGGATCGGAGTTGATGGCGAAGCCGAAGAGCACGAGCTGGATCAGCGGCACGCCCAGCATCATCGCGAAGGTGATCCGGTCGCGCCGCATCTGGATCATCTCCTTGACGAGAAGGGCGGCAAGCCGGCGGAGGGAGAAGAGGCGGTTCATGCCCCGCCGCCCCCGGCATGGCCCATCAGCTCGATGAACACGTCCTCGAGGCTGGTCTCGGCCGGGCGCGCCCGGCACCCGGTCTCCTCCGCCACCCGCGCGACGGTGGCGGCGAGCGCGGCGCCGTCGCGGCCGGTGACATGCAGCGTCGCCCCGAAGGGCGCGACCTGGACGACGCCCGGCGCGCCCCGCAGCCTATCGGCCGCCCGCGCCGTCGCCGCGCCTTCGAGGACGAAGGTGGTGAGCCCCGCGTCCCGCACCACCTCGGCCACCGTTCCGCTCGCCACCAGCCGGCCGGCGGAAATGTAGTTGATCCGGTGGCAGCGCTCGGCCTCGTCCATGTAGTGGGTCGAGACGAGCACGGTCAGCCCCTCGACGGCGAGCCGGTGGATCTCGTCCCAGAAGTCGCGCCGCGCCTTCGGGTCGACACCCGCCGTGGGCTCGTCGAGCAGCAGCAGCCGGGGCCGGTGCATGATGCAGGCGGCGAGCGCCAGCCGCTGCTTCCAGCCGCCCGACAGGGTTCCGGCAAGCTGGTCGCGCCGCGCGGCAAGCCCGAGGCCCGAGAGCGTGTCGGCGACATGCCGCCGGGCCGGCCTGAGCCCGTAGAGCCCGGCGACGAAGGCGAGGTTCTCCTCGATCGTCAGGTCTTCGTAGAAGGAAAAGCGCTGCGTCATGTAGCCGACCTCGCGCTTGATCGCGCGGCCCTCGGTCAGGATGTCGTGGCCGAGTACATGGCCCTCGCCGGCGTCGGGCGTCAGAAGCCCGCACATCATCCGGATCGTCGTCGTCTTGCCCGATCCGTTCGGTCCGAGGAAGCCCGCGATCTCGCCCTTCGCGACGGTCAGCGACACGTCGTCCACGACGCGCCGCCCCCCGAAGCTCTTGACGAGGCCGCGGACGGCAATCGCGGGTTCGCCTGTCATTCGCCGCCGTCCGGCAGCGACACGTCGACGATCTGGCCGGGCTTCAGCCCCGGCGCGTCATCGGGCCGCGCCTCGATCAGGTAGACGAGCTTCTGGCGGCTCCCGGGCGAGTAGATCACCGGCGGGGTGAACTCCGGCGTGTCGGCGACAAAGGTGACGATCGCGCCCAGGCCTTCGGCGCAGCCGTCGCAGTGCACCGAAAGGCGGCTGCCCTGCCGGATCGCGGCGATCGACGCTTCGGCGATATAGAGGCGCAGCTTCACGGCACCGTCGGGCAGGAGCGACAGCACCGGCGCGGCGGGGCCGGCCAGTTCGCCCGGCGTGCGGATCACGTCGTTCACCACTCCCGCGGCCGGCGCCGTCAGCCGGCGCTGGCCAAGGTTCCATTGCGCCTTCGCGCGCGCCGCCTCCGCGCCGTCCACGGCGGCCTCGGCTGCGGCGATTTCCTGGGGCCGCGCGGGCAGGCGGGCGACGGCGAGGCTTGCTTCGGCCTCGGCCACCCGCGCGTGCGCGACCGTCGCAGCGGTGGCCGCATCGTCGGCCTGTGTCGTCGTTGCCGCGCCGCGCTGCGACAGGCTGAGCATCCGCGCGGCGGCGCGGTCTGCCTCCTCGGCCTGGGCGCGGGCCGAGGCGAGCGTCGCCTCGATCACGCGAATCTCCTCGGGCCGGCGGCCTTCGCGCAGGTTGGCAAGCTGGCTTTCCGCCTGCGCCAGCGCTGCCGTCGCCTCGGCCAGCGCGATCTCTGCGTCGCGCCGCTCCATCTCGACGAGGATCGCACCCGCCTCCACCCGGTCGCCGCGCCCGACGGCGAGACGCTCGATCTGTGCGGTGGCGACGGGGGCGATCAGGACGTATTCACCCTCCACATAGCCGGTGGCGAAGGGCGGCGGCGGCGAGCACGACACGAAGAGCGCCGAGATCAGGGGCAGGGTGCAGAGAAGGCCGCTCATGTCCGACGCTCCCGTTCGATCAAGCACCGCAGGTTTCCGGCGAGAACGTCGGCGATTGCCGCGGCTTCGGCCGGGCCGAGCGACGCCCATCCCATCCGGCGGATCACGATGGGCTTGCCGATGCGGAAATAGAGAAGCTGGCCGACGAGGGTGAAGACCATCAGCCGCGTGCGCTCCGCCTCGGCCTGCTGTCCGGTCGCGGCGGCCCAGAGGGCCGAGAGCCGCCGGTGGACCGGTTCCATCAGCGCGGTATAGACGGCGTCGAGCACGGGCCCTTCCTCGGCCACCTCGCGCAGCATGAAGGCCAGGACCGGCTCGGCCTCGGGTGCGGTCAGGACGAAACCCGCCACCGCCCTGAGCGCCGTCTCCATCCGCGCAAGCGCCGCATCGGGCGAGCCGGGCAGATCGGCCGGGACAGCGGCGAATGCCCCGCCGATGCGGCGCGCCACTTCGGACCCGCAGGCGCGCCGCAGCCCTTCCTTGTTGCCGAAATGATAGGCGATGGCGGCGACATTGGCGCCCGCCTCCGCCGCAATCTCGCGGATCGAGGTGGCGGCGAAGCCCTTCCGGCCGAAAAGCCTCAGCCCCGCGGCGATCAGGTCGGCGGCGGTGCCTTCGGGGGCTTTCGGCAGATCGGTCATGGCTGGCCCGGTGCGATTCACAGATATTTTAAGCAAACGTTTGATTGACTTCAATCCCGCGCCGAGCCGCTTTCCCAACGCCCTGCGATGTTCTACACGGGGCCGGACCATTGACGATCGGCAAGGCCCCGCGACATGGATCACTTTCTTTACCGCAACGGCGTGCTCCACGCCGAGGACGTGCCGGTGCCCAACATCGCCGCGGCGGTGGGCACGCCCTTCTACGTCTATTCGACGGCCACGCTCGTACGGCATTACCGGCTTTTCGAGGAAGCGCTCGACGGGATGCCGCATCTCGTCTGCTTCGCGATGAAAGCGAACGGCAACCTAGCGGTCGTCCGCACCCTCGCCGGGCTTGGTGCTGGCATCGACGTCGTGTCGGTCGGCGAATACCTCAAGGCGCGGGCGGCGGGGGTGGCGGGAGACCGCATCGTCTTTTCCGGCGTCGGCAAGACGCGCGCGGAAATGCGCACCGCTCTGGAAGGCGGCGTCCGCCAGTTCAATGTCGAGAGCGAGCCCGAGATGCGGGCGTTGAACGAGGTCGCCCTGTCGCTGGGCCTTCGCGCCCCCGTAGCGATCCGCGTCAACCCCGACGTGGACGCGAAGACGCACGAGAAGATCGCGACGGGCAAGAAGGAAAACAAGTTCGGCATCCCGATCGGAAGGGCGAGCGAGGCCTATGCCGAGGCGGCCCGCCTTCCGGGCCTCGACGTGGTCGGGATCGACGTCCACATCGGCTCTCAGCTCACCGACCTCGCACCCTTCGAGGAGGCCTACGGCAAGGTCGCCGACCTGACCCGGCGGCTCAGGGCCGAAGGCCATGACATCCGCAGGCTCGATCTCGGCGGGGGACTTGGGATCCCCTACGAACGCACCAACGTCGCGCCGCCCCTGCCGCTCGACTACGGCGAGGTCATCAGGCGCACGGTCGGCGATCTCGGCTGCGAGATCGAGATCGAGCCGGGGCGGCTGATTTCGGGCAACGCGGGGCTGATGGTGGCCGGGGTGGTCTATGTGAAATCGGGCGAGGAGCGCGATTTCCTCATCCTCGATGCGGCGATGAACGACCTCGTCCGCCCGTCGATGTATGGCGCGCACCACGACATCGTGCCGGTGATCGAGCCCGCGCCGGGGGTGGAGCCGCATCCCTACGACATCGTCGGCCCGGTCTGCGAGACCGGCGACACCTTCGCCCGCCACCGCCTTCTGGCGCCCGTGGCGGAGGGCGACCTGGTCGCCTTCCGCTCGGCGGGGGCCTATGGCGCGGTGATGGCGTCGGAATACAACGCGCGCCCCCTCATCCCCGAAGTGCTGGTGCACGGGCATCAATTCGCCGTCATTCGCGCCCGCCCCACCTATGACGAGATGATAAAGCGCGATAGCATTCCCCCGTGGCTCTGACGCGCAATCCCGCGCGCGGGGCGAAGACCGGAGGCCCGCCGCCCGCGTGACCAGGATCAAGGCCCTTCCGCACGAAGCGCTCAGGCGCCTCGCATGGCCCGTGCGCCTGACGCGGGCCGGGATGGCGTCCGAACGGATCACGCGAGGGTTCTGGCCGGTCTGGACGATCCTCTTCGCGCTCGGTGCCGCGCTTGCCTTCGGCGCGCAGGACCACCTGCCGCTGGAAGCGGTCTGGATCGGCGGCGTGCTGGTGCTTCTCGGCCTTCTCTGGGCGCTTGTCCGCGGCATCCGCCGCTTCCGCTGGCCGACCGAGGCCGAGGCGCTCGACCGGCTTGACCGCACCCTGCCCGGCCGGCCGATCTCGGCCCTTTCCGACAGCCTCGCGCTCGGCGAAGGCGATGCCGGCACCGCCTCGGTCTGGCGGGCGCATGTCGCGCGGATGGCCGAGCGCACCCGCGCCGCCCGTCCGCCCGCGCCCGACCTGCGCGTGGCCGCACGCGACCCCTTCGCGCTGCGCTATGCCGCGCTGACCGCCTTCGTGATGGCCGCGCTCTTCGGCTCGCTCTGGCGGGTGGCCGAGGCGCCGGGCCTTGTGCAGCCGGGGTCCGCGGCCGATGCCGCCGCCGGGCCGGCCTGGGAGGGCTGGGCGGAGCCGCCCGCCTATACCGGCAAGCCCGCGCTCTACCTCAACACCGTGCCCGAGGGGACGCTGGACCTGCCCGAAGGCAGCCGGATCACGCTGCGCCTCTATGGCGACGCCGATGCGATTCCGGTCACGGAAAGCCTGTCGGGCCGGCCGGCCGCCGCCGTGCCCGAGGCCGAGCCCGACACCGCCACGGTCCGCGCCGTCGAGTTCGATGCCGTCCAGTCCGGCCGCCTGACCATCGGCGGCGACGGGGGGCGGGGCTGGCAGGTGACGATCCTGCCCGACGCCCCTCCCACCGTCGCCATCACCGGCGCGATCCTGCGCGAGGCCGACGGCACGATGTCGCAGCCCTTCACCGCGAAGGACGACTATGCCGTGACCGCCGGCCGCGCGGTGATCGAGCTTGATCTTGCCGCCGCCGACCGCCGCTTCGGGCTCGCGGCCGCGCCCGAGCCGCGCGAACCGCTGGTCTACGACCTGCCGATGCCGATCACCGGCAGCCGCGCCGAGTTCGCCGAAGCACTGGTGGAGGATGCGTCGAAGCATCCCTGGGCCAACCTGCCGGTGAGGATGACCTTCGAGGTGACCGACGGCCGTGACCAGACCGGGCGCAGCGATACGGTGGCGCTGCCGCTGCCGGGACGGCGATTCTTCGACCCGGTGGCATCGGCGCTGATCGAGATGCGGCGCGATCTTCTCTGGACGCGCGACAACGGCGCGCGCGTCGGCCAGATCCTTCGTGCCCTGACCCACCGCCCCGAGGGGCTGATCCGCAACGAACGCGCCTACCTGATGCTCTCGGTCGCGATCCGCCGGCTCGACGCCGCGCTGGCGCAGGGCCCGCTGTCGGCCGAGATGCGGGACGAGACGGCCGAGGCGCTGTGGTCGGTCGCCGAACTCATCGAGGACGGCGGGCTTTCGAACGCTCTGGAACGGATGCAGCAGGCGCAGGAGCGTCTGTCCGAGGCGATCCGCAACGGCGCTTCGCCGGAGGAGATCCAGAAGCTGATGGACGCGTTGCGGGACGCGACCGACGACTACATCCGCAAGCTTGCCGAGAATATGGAACGGAAAGGCGCCGACGAGCCGAACCAGCAGGCCGACGCCGGCCAGCAGATCACCGGCGACCAGCTTCAGCAGATGATGGACGAGATCCAGCGCCTGATGGAGGAGGGCCGCATGGCCGAGGCGCAGGAACTGCTCGACCAGCTTTCGCGGATGATGGAGAACCTGCGGGTGACCGAGGGTCAGCCAGGCGAGAACGGCCAGCGCGGCCCCGGCGCCCAGGCGATGGAGAACCTGCGCCAGACGCTGCGCGACCAGCAGGGTCTGTCGGACGAAGCCTTCCGCGACATGCAGCAGCAGGGCAGCCAGCAGCAGGGCGGCCAGCAGCAGGGCGGCCAGCAACCGGGGCAGGGGGGCGAGGGCCAGCTTGGCCAGCCGGATCAGCAAGATCGGCAGCCCGGCGAGGGTGAGGCACAGGACGGCCAGCAGCGCCGGAACGGCGACGGCGGGCAGCCCGATGCCATGCGGCCGGGCGAGGGCGGCGATCCCCGCAGCCTTGCGGACCGCCAGCAGTCGCTGCGCGAGACGCTCAGGCGGCAGGAAGGCGCGTTGCCGGGCGATCCCTCCGACGAACGCGACGCCGCGCGCCGGTCGCTGTCGGAGGCCGGGCGGGCGATGGAGGAGGCCGAACGCGCCCTGCGCCAGGGCGATACCTCGGGCGCGATCGAGCGCCAGGCCGAGGCGATCGAGAACCTCCGCGAGGGAATGCGCAGCCTTGGCGATGCGCTGGCGCAGAACCAGCCGCAACAGCCCGGCAACCAGGGCGAGGCGGTCGGCGAAGCCGGGCGCGAGGCACCGCACGATCCCCTCGGCCGCAGCACCGGCCGGTCGGGACGGATCGGGACCGACCAGAACCTCCTGCAAGGCCCGGACGTCTACCGGCGCGCGCGTGACATTCTTGACGAAATCCGCCGCCGCTCGGGCGAACAGACACGGCCCTCTGAGGAACTCGACTACCTCAGGCGGCTCCTGGGGCGGTTCTGACCGCAGGGTGCCGCGGCGGCGAGCGGGATCATTCCTGCACCCCGCCCTGCAGCGACTGGGTCAGCGCCTGCATCCGTGCGTCAAGCCACTGGCGGCCGGTGTCGATCCCCTTGACATAGAGAGAGAGCGCGGGCTCGAGCGCGGGCAAGCTGCGCGCCAGTGTTGGCGCCAGGACGTAGATACCCAGAAGCACCGCAGCGGCAAGAAGCGCCGTCGAGAACCCCATGCGGAAGCCGCTCCGCCGCCGGGCGAGCGTCTCGGGGGCGTCGAAGGCGGCGGCCTCGCTGCCGCGTTCGGAGGTGGCGCGCAGCGTCGAGTTGATCTCCTCGATGTCCGGCAGGAGCTCGCGCCGCGCCGCGCGGGAAACCAGCGCGTCCTCGTCATAGTCCTGCGCATCGCCCCCGACCTTGGCCACGCGGTCCGGGGGCGCTTCGCCGCTCCGTCCGCCGGTCGAGGCCGCCACGCCGCCGATGGCGGCGGCAAGGCCGAGGTCGGGCTGGATCTCGACCGACCCTCCCTCGGCGACGCGGGCCTGCGCCTCGCGTTCGGCCTCCTCGCGCAGCACGTTGCGCACCGCATCGTCAAGCGTTCGCCGCGCCCGTTCGGGGGCCGGCGCCGGCTCGGGCACCGCCTCGGCAGGCTCGTCCGGCTCCTCGTCGTGTTCGGCCCAGGGGGCAGCCGGTTCCGGCGCGGCCCCGGCGGCGGGCCCTGTCGCAGCCGGCGCCGGCGGCTCGGCCCCGGCCGGTTCGAACGCTTCCTCCCCGGCCTCGTCCCTCAACTGCCTGGCGGACTGCTGAAACCACGCGTGACCGCAATTCGAGCACTGGACATCGCGCCCGCCGTCGGGGATGACGCTCTCGTCCACTTCGTATTGCGCGCCACAGCTCGGGCAAATCAGACGCATGGGTTTTCCACCTGCTCAACCAGCCACTGCACGGGTATTAGGGCCGTTCTGGCCTTCATTGTTGCATTGTTGTAGCAACGAAAGGCTTTCCGTCCAAGCGTTTGTGGCCGGGGCCGAAAAAACGGGAAGCCGGCATGGCAAATTCGCCATGTCCGGGCGGAGGACCGGGCGGTGATCGAGTTCCAGGACGTGGCGCATGGCTATGGCGGCGGGCGGCTTCTGTCCGAGATGTCGCTTTCGCTCGCGCCGGGATCGTTCCACTTCCTTACCGGGCCCTCGGGGGCAGGCAAGTCCACCTTCCTCAAGCTCTGCTATGGCGAGCTTTCGCCGGTCGCGGGGCGCGTCTCGCTCTTCGGCCAGAACCTTGCACAGATGAGCCGCGACGACATCGCGCGCCTGAGGCGCCGCGTCGGCGTGGTTCATCAGGACTGCCAGTTCCTCGACCACCTGCCGCTGACCGAGAACGTCGCCCTGCCGCTGACCGTGGCGGGCCGCACCGCGAACCCGAGCGAGCTTGACGAGCTTCTGGCCTGGGTCGGGCTGTCGGGCCAGACGGCCTCGCTGCCGCCGTCGCTTTCGGGCGGCGAACGCCAGCGCGCGGCGCTGGCGCGTGCCGTCATCATGTCGCCCGAGGTGCTTCTGGCCGACGAACCCACGGGCAACCTCGACTGGGAGATGTCGCTGCGCCTGCTCACGCTTCTGGTGGAACTGAACCGGATGGGCACCGCGATCCTGGTCGCCACCCATGACCTGAACCTCATCCGCGCGGCCAAGGCGCAGGTACCCGCGCGCGTGCTCAGGATCCGCGGCGGACAGGTGCAGGTGGCGGGGGCAGAACTGTGAAGGGCCAAGGGGCACGTGCGCTCGCCATGCTGACGGGCGATCCCAGGGCCGACCGGGTGGTACCGCCCTCGGGCGCCGCGGCGCGGCTCACGGTGCTTTCCGCCGCCGCGATGGCGTTCCTCGCCGTCTTCGCGCTGGCGCTGTCGCTCGCCACCGGCCGGCTTGCCGACCGCTGGTCGGAGGCGCTGGCCCGGGGCGCGACGATTCGCATCTCGGCCGCTGCCGCGCAGATGCCGGCGCAGACGCAGCGCGTGCTCGACATCCTCGCCGCGACGCCCGGCGTGGCCTCGGCCCGCGCGCTCGATGCGGCAGAGACGCGCGCGCTCCTCGCGCCGTGGTTCGGCGCCGACTTGCCGGTCGAAACGCTGCCGATCCCGCAACTCGTCGAACTGCGCGAGGACGGTGCGGGCTTCGATGCCGAGGGCCTGCGGCTCAGGCTCGCGGCCGAGGTGCCGGGTGCTGCGCTCGACGACCATGCGCGCTGGCGCCGGCCGCTGGTGGCGGCGGCAGAGCGGCTGCGGCTCTTCGGCCTTCTCTCGCTTGGCCTCATCGGCAGCGCCGCCGCGGCGATGGTGACGCTCGCCGCCCGGGCGGCGCTCGCCGCGAACGGCCAGGTGATCCGAGTCCTCAGGCTGATCGGCGCGCGCGACGCCTACATCGCCCGCGCCTTCGTCCGCCGCTTCACCCTGCGCACCTTCGGCGGCGCTGCGGCAGGCACGGTTCTGGGCGTGATCGCGGTCGCGTCCCTGCCGCGGGCGGACGAGGCGGGCGGCTTTCTCACCGGGCTCGGCTTCTCCGGCACCGGCTGGCTCTGGCCGCTGGCAATCCCGCCTTTCGCCGCTATCGTGGCCTTCTGGGCGACGCGCGCGGCGGCGTTCCGGACGTTGAGGGAGGTGCAATGAGAACGGCGCTGCAATACGTCCTGTCGCTGGTCTTCATCGTCCAGATGTATCTGGCGATGGCGGCCTACGCGCTTTTCTGGACGCCCTTCGTCCTTCTCCGCCGCGACGCCGCCTTCGACGCGGTGCACGGCTATTGCCGCTGGGTGCGTGCCTCGGCCGCGCTGCTCGTCGGCCTCAGGTCGGAAATCCGCGGCGAGGTGCCGGCCGACGAGGTGCTGGTCGCCGCCAAGCACCAGTCGTTCTTCGACATCATCCTGATCGTCTCGGCGCTGCCGCGCCCGAAGTTCATCATGAAGAAGGAGCTTCTCTGGGCGCCGATCGTCGGCTGGTATGCCGGGCGGATCGGCTGCATCCCGGTCGACCGCGGCCGCCGCGGCGAGGCGATGAAGAAGATGGTGGCCGACGTGAAGGCGGGGCTCGCCGCGCCGGGGCAGCTCATCATCTATCCGCAGGGGACGCGCGTCGCGGCCGGGGCCCGGAAACCTTACAAGGTCGGCGTCGGGGTACTCTACGCCCAGATCGGCCAGGACTGCGTGCCGGCGGCGACCAACGTCGGCGTCTTCTGGCCGCGCCACGGCATCCTCAGGAAGCCGGGCCTTGCGGTGGTGGAGTTCCTGCCGCGCATCCCGGCCGGGTTGACGGTGGAGGCGTTCATGGCGCGGATCGAGCCCGAGGTCGAGGGCGCGTCGAACCGGCTTATGGCCGAGGCGGGCTTCGGGGCAGGCGCGTGATCCGGTCGCGGCTCGGCTGGCTCGCCGTCGCGCTGGTAGTCGCCGGCGCCGCGGCGCTCCTTCTGGCGATGGGGCGGGTGCCGATCTGCACCTGCGGCTACGTCAAGCTCTGGCACGGCGAGACCATGAGCAGCGAGAACTCGCAGCACCTCACGGACTGGTATACGCCCTCGCACGTGATCCACGGCATCCTCTTCTATGCCGCGCTCCGGTTCCTCGCCCCGCGTCTGCCGGTCGAATGGCGGCTCTTCCTCGCCACCCTCGTCGAGGCGGGCTGGGAGGTGCTGGAGAACACCGACCGGGTGATCGAGCGCTACCGCGCCGTCACCATCTCGCTCGACTACTACGGCGACAGCGTGATCAATTCGGTCTTCGACATCCTGGCGATGTTCGTGGGCTTCTGGCTGGCGCGGAAGGCGCCGGTCTGGGTCAGCGTCGCCACGGTGATCGGCTTCGAGGCGCTGACGACATGGCTGATCCGCGACGGGCTCGCGCTCAACGTCCTGATGCTGCTCTGGCCGCTCGACGCGGTGCGCCTCTGGCAGGGCGGCCTCTAGGCCGCCAGGCCCTTCGTCCCCATCGCCAGGAACTTCTCGCGCCGTTCCTTCACCAGGTCGGCGGGCTTCCTGCCGGACAGTTCCTTCAGCGCCTCGCCGATGGCCTTGCCCACGGCGGCGATCGCCTCCTCGCGCCTGCGCTGCGCGCCGCCCGGGGGTTCGGGGATGATCCGGTCGATCACGCCGAGCTTCAGCAGATCCTGCGCCGTCAGCCTGAGCGCCATCGCCGCCTCGCGCATCCGCTCGGCATCCTTCCACAGGATCGAGGCGCAACCCTCGGGCGTGATCACCGAATAGATCGAGTGCTCCAGCATCGCCACCCGGTTCGCCGTGGCGAGCGCGACCGCGCCGCCCGACCCGCCCTCGCCGATGACGACGGAAATCAGCGGCACGCCGATCTGGAGGCATTTTTCCGTCGATCGCGCGATCGCCTCGGACTGGCCGCGTTCCTCCGCGCCCTTGCCGGGATAGGCGCCCGGCGTGTCGACGAGCGTGACCACAGGCAGGCGGAAGCGGTCGGCGAGGTCCATCAGGCGGATCGCCTTGCGGTAGCCCTCGGGCCGGGCCATGCCGAAGTTGCGTTCGATCCGGGTCTTGGTGTCCGACCCCTTCTCCTGCCCGATCACCACCACCGGCTGATCCTCGAACCGCGCCAGCCCGCCCATGATCGCATGGTCCTCGGCGAAGTTGCGGTCGCCCGCCAGCGCGGTGAACTCGGTGAAGAGCGCGTCGATATAGTCCTTGCAATGCGGCCGGTCGGGGTGGCGGGCGACCTGGCATTTCCGCCAGGGGTCGAGGTTCTTGTAGAGGTCGCGGAGCAGGTCGGCCGCCTTCTTGTCGAGCGCGGCCGCCTCCCTGGTGACATCCATCCCCTCGTTCTTGCGCGCGAGCGCCCGCAACTCCTCCGCCTTGCCCTCGATCTCGGCGAGGGGTTTTTCGAATTCGAGGTAGTTCATGGCGCTCTCCCGCGATGGGCCAAGGGACCGCAGTCAGGCGCCTATATGACGGGAGCCCCGGGCCAATGCAACCGCACGAGCGATGGACAAGTGCAGCGCCGCCCATCGGCGCCCCGTCCGCGACCAGACCGCCCTTGCCGAATTCGGCATCGACCGGCAGCGGCTTTCTGTCCGGAAAATACTCTCGGGGGTGAATTGCCGCGCAAGCGGCAAGAGGGGGCAGACAGCCCCCTCGCTTCCGGTTCAGCCGCGCGCGATCATCTCGGCCTGGCCGACGATGACCTCGGCCTGGCGGATCGAGGCGATGTCGACGAGCCGCCCCTTGTAGACCGCCGCGCCGGCGCCTTCCGCCCTCGCCTTCTCCATCGCCGCGAGGATTTCCCGCGCCTCGGCCACCTTCGCCTCCGAGGGCGTGAAGACCTCGTTGGCGAGCGCCACCTGCTTCGGGTGGATCGCCCATTTGCCGACCATACCGAGGGTGGCGGAGCGTTTCGCCTGGGCGATGAAGCCGGCGTCGTCGGAGAAATCGCCGAACGGGCCGTCGACCGGCAGCACGCCGTGGGTGCGGCAGGCGGCGACGATCGCGGCCTGGGCCCAGTGCCAGGGATCGGGCCAGTATTTCTGGCCCTCGCGGACCATGTAGTAATCCTCCTGCGTGCCGCCGATGCCGGTGGTCTGCATCCCCATCGACGCCGCGAAATCGGCCGCGCCGAGGCTCATCGCCTGCAAGCGGGGGCTCGCGGCCGCGATCTCCTCGACATGGGCGATGCCGGCCGCGGTCTCGATGATCACCTCGAGGCTTATGGGCTTTGCCCGGCCCTTCGCCCGCTCGACCGCCGTCACCAGCGCATCGACGGCGTAAACGTCTGACGCACAACCGACTTTCGGGATCATGATCTGGTCGAGCCGGTCGCCAGCCTGTTCCAGCACCTCGACCACGTCGCGATACCAGAAGGGGGTGTCGAGTCCGTTGATCCGCACCGACAGGTGCTTCCTCCCCCAGTCGATGTCGTTGATCGCCTCGATGATGTTGCGCCGCGCCTGCGGCTTGTCGTCGGGGGCCACCGAATCCTCGAGGTCGAGGTTGATCACGTCGGCCGCACTTGCCGCCATCTTCTCGAAGAGCGCCGGCCGCGAGCCCGGGCCGAAGAGCTGGCAGCGGTTCGGGCGGGCGGGGGGGCTGGGCTGGACGCGGAAGCTCATGGCGATTCCTCTGGCAAGGAAGTTTCGTGATCTCTCCCGGGTCGGATAGAATATTGCGCACGGGCACGCAAGCGCCCTTTCGCAGGTGCAGAAACCGGGCCGTCGCCGCCGTCGGGCCAGCGTCGGGCCCGCGTCGGTCTTGCGGCGGGCATCCGTCCCGACAGGCGTCGGGCGGACGGGTGCCGCTTGACCCTGCGCCGGCGCGGGTGGAGAACCGGACGGGAGCGGAGGAGCCCGAGGATGACGCTGACCCTTTCCCGCGAAAGCTTCCCCCTGCGGGAGGTCTTCACCATCTCGCGCGGGTCGAAGACCGAGGCGCAGGTGCTGACCGTGACCGTCACCCGCGAGGGCATCGCCGGGCGGGGCGAATGCGTGCCCTATGCGCGCTACGGCGAGAGCCTCGACAGTGTGGAGGCGGCGATCGCGGCCTTGCCCGAGGATGTCGGCCGTGAGGCGTTGCAGACGCTCCTGCCCGCCGGGGCGGCACGCAACGCCGTCGACTGCGCGCTCTGGGACCGGGAGGCGAAGCGGGCGGGCGTTCCCGTCTGGCAGCTTGCGGGCGTGCCCGCACTGAGGCCGCTGGTGACCTGCTACACGCTGTCGCTCGACACGGCCGACCGGATGCGCGCGGCGGCGGCACGGGCGGCGGACCGGCCGATCCTGAAGATCAAGCTCGGCGGCGAGGACGACATGGCGCGGCTGGAGGCGGTGCGGGCGGGGGCGCCGAAGGCCCGCATCGTGGTCGATGCCAACGAGGGCTGGACGGCGGAGGTCTATGCGGCGCTTGCCCCGCACCTCAGGCGGCTGGGCGTGGTGCTGGTGGAACAGCCGCTGCCCGCCGGCGCCGACGACATGCTGGCCGGGATCGCCCGCCCCGTGCCGGTCTGCGCCGACGAGAGCTGCCACGACCGCGCCTCGCTGGCCGCGCTCCGGGGCCGATACGACATGGTCAACATCAAGCTCGACAAGGCCGGCGGCCTGACCGAGGCGCTGGCCCTGCGCGAGACGGCGCGGGCGGAGGGCTTCGGGGTGATGGTGGGCTGCATGGTCGCCACCTCTCTCTCGATGGCGCCGGCCTTCCTCGTGGCGCAGGGGGCGGAGGTGGCCGACCTCGACGGCCCGCTGATCCTCGCCCGCGACCGGGAGCCTTCGGTGCGCTACGACGGATCGGTGATGCAGGTGCCTGACCGCGCGCTCTGGGGGTGAGGGGACTTGACGCGACGGCAGCGAGACCCGAAAGAGACGGCCAGCCCAGCCAGGAGACCGCCCATGAGCCCTTCCCGTATCGTCCATGTCGACGGCGCCTATCTCCCCGAGGAGGAGGCGAAGGTCTCGGTCTTCGACCGGGGGTTCCTGATGGCCGATGCGGTCTATGAGGTGACGAGCGTCCTCGGCGGCAGGCTGATCGACTTTCCCGGCCATGCGGCGCGGCTCGCCCGGTCGCTGGCGGAACTCGACATGGAAAGCCCGGTGAGCGAGGCGGAGCTTCTGGCGATCCACCGCGAACTGGTCCGGCTGAACGGGATCGACGAGGGGCTCGTCTACCTCCAGATCAGCCGCGGCAATCCCGGCGACCGGGACTTCGCCTTCCCCGACCCGAAGGCGGTGAAGGGGACGATCGTGCTTTTCACCCAGTCGAAGCCGGGGCTGGCCGACAACCCGGCCGCGAAGGCCGGGCTGAAGGTGATCTCGATCCCCGACATCCGCTGGGGGCGGCGCGACATCAAGACGGTGCAGCTTCTCTATCCGTCGATGGGCAAGATGATGGCGCGGAAGGCCGGCGCCGACGACGCCTGGTTCACCGAAGAGGGCGGCGTGGTCACGGAAGGCACCTCGAACAACGCCTGGATCGTCACCGGCGGGCGGATCGTCACCCGCCACCTGTCGCGGGACATCCTGCACGGGATCACCCGGGCGGCGGTCCTGCGCTTCGCCCGCGAGGCGCAGATGGCGGTGGAGGAACGGCCCTTCACCGTCGAGGAGGCAAGGGCGGCGGACGAGGCCTTCGTCACCTCGGCCTCGGCCTTCGTGCTGCCGGTGGTGGAGATCGACGGCGCGCCGGTGGGGAACGGAAGGCCCGGCCCGGTGGCGACGAGGCTGCGCGAGATCTACATCGAGGAAAGCCGCCGGGCGGCGATCTGACCCCGGCCGCGGGAGCCTCCGGCGGGAGTATTTCGGGCAACGAAGAAGCCTGCGCTCAGGCGGTCTGCACCAGATGGACGGTGACGGCGGCGTAGAAGACCCCGCTCGCCGCCAGCACCAGCGCGTGCCAGATCGTGTAGTGGAAGGGCAGCCGTTCCCAGAGGTAGAAGGCGACGCCCACGGTATAGAGCAGGCCGCCGGTGACGATGAGCACGAGGACCGGGCCGGAGAGCGTGGCGAGGAAGCCGCCGCCGGCGGCGAGCCCGGCCCAGCCCATGCCGAGGTAGAGCGCGAGCGTCAGCGGGCGGAAGCGGTCGGGCGAGGCGAGCTTGAGCCCGACGCCCGCCAGCGCCGCGCCCCAGAGCCCGGCGAGGAGCCAGAGCCCGTGGCCGGACAGGAGCGTGAAGGGCGTGTAGGTGCCGGCGATCTTCAGGTAGATCGCCGAATGGTCGAGTCGCCTGAGGAGCCGTGACCAGCGCGGATGGGGCGCCATGTTGTAGAGCGCCGAGCAGAGGATCATGGCGAGAAGGGCGGCGCCGTAGACCGAGACGGCGAGGATCGCGGTCGGGTCGCCGCGGAGGAAGGCGGCCAGCGTGATCAGCACCGGCACCGCGGCGAGACAGATGACGAGGCCCGCGACATGGATCACCGCGTCCGACAGGCGTTCGGAGCGGGAATAGGCGGAGCGGGCGGCAAGGAGTGGCATGGGGCAAGGATAGCACGATCCTGCCGCCGGGGCGACGGGGCCGGACCCGGGGCGACGCAAGGTCAGAGCCCGAGAAGCGCGGGAAGGTCGGCCATCGCGGCGAAGGGGCGGGCGCCCTCGGCCGCGAGCCGGGCGCCGTCGTCGCGGGGGGCGTAGCCGAGGCAGGTCATGCCGGCGGCGCGGGCGGCGCGGGCGCCGGGCACGCTGTCCTCCACCACCGCGCAGGCGGCGGGCGGGGCGCCGAGTGCCGCGGCGGCGTGGAGGTAGAGGTCGGGCGCGGGCTTCGGCCGGCCGACGTCGTGGCGGGAGAAGATGCGGCCCCTGAGGCGGCGGTGCAGGCCGGGGTGCTGGCCGAGGGTGATCTCCATCTTCCGGTGCGGGCCGTTCGAGCCCACGGCATAGGGGATGCCGGCGGCGTCGAGCGCGTCGAGCACCGCCTCGATGCCGGGGATCAGGGCCGTGCCGACGGCAAGGGCCGCGAACATCTCCTCGTAGATGCGGTCCACCCAGTCGGGCGGCAGGTCGGCCCCGAGGCGGCGGGCGGTCTCGGCCACGCCGGCCATCGTGCCGCCGAGGAAGAGCGCGTGGACCTCTGCCGCATCGAAGGGCAGACCGTGGCGACTGAGGCTTTCCGCGATCACCCGGTCGGTGACCGGCTCGCTGTCGACGAGCACGCCGTCGCAGTCGAAGAGGACGGCGGCGGGCCTCATGCCGGCGCCTTCAGCAGCGTGACCGTGGTGTCGCCGTAGCGGCGCCGGTCGAGGAGCGTGAAGCCCACCGGCGGGACCGGGGCGGCGCCCTCCTCCCAGACGACCAGCGCGCCGGGGGCGAGCCAGCCGCCTTCCGCCAGCGAGACGAGCGCGGCTTCGCCGAGCCCCTTGCCGTAGGGCGGATCGAGGAAGACGAGGGTATAGCCCGGCCCCCGGTTCGGGCCCATGCGGGTGGCGTCGCGCCGCCAGACGTCGGTGGTGCCCATCGCCTGCATCTTCTCGATGTTGGCGCGCAGGAGCGCGCGGGCGGCGGTGCCGTCGTCGACGAAGGCCACCCTTGCGGCGCCGCGGCTGAGCGCCTCGAGCCCGAGCGCGCCGGTGCCGGCGAAGAGGTCGAGCACGCGGGCGCCCTCCACCGGGTTGCCGTGGGGGCCGTTCATCAGCAGGTTGAAGATCGCCTCGCGCACCCGGTCGGAGGTGGGGCGCAGATGCGCCGCGGTGTCGCCTGCGCCGACCTCGGCCAGCTTGAGGCCGCGCCGCGTGCCGCCGATGATCCTCACCCGAGAAGCGCCTTGAGGTCCGTGGCCGGATCGGCGATCGCCGCGGGGTCGGGCGAGCGGCCGGCCTCGATCAGGCGCTTGCCGATCATGTAGGCGCGGGCGTCGTTCATCGCGTCGAGCGCCAGCAGCGTGGCGCCCCGGTAATACCAGACGCTGAGCGCGCCGCCCTCGCCCGCACGGGTGACGATGCGGTCGTAGCCGGCGTTGAGCCCGGCGATCTGGAGCTTGACGTCATACTGGTCGGACCAGAACCAGGGTTTCGCCCGGTAGGGGGTGTTCGCGCCGAGCATGTTGGCGGCGACCGCCTCGGCCTGGTCGATGGCGTTGCCGACGCTTTCGAGCCGGATGCGGCCCTCGCCCCGGGGGAAGGACGCGCAGTCGCCCGCGGCCCAGACATGCGGCGCCGAGGTGCGGCCGAGGTCGTCGGTGCGGATGCCGTTTTCCAGCGCGATGCCGGCGGCCTCGGCCAGGCGCGTGTCGGGCAGGATGCCGATGCCGACGATGACGAGGTCGGCGGCAAGCTCGGTTCCGTCCGCCAGCACGGCGCCGGTAACCCTGACCTCGCCGGTCAGGCGGGAAAGCGCGGCGCCCTCGAGGATGCGGACGCCGTGGCCTGCGTGCAGGCGGCGGAAGAAATCCGCCGTCTCGGGCGCCGCGACGCGCTGGAGGATGCGGGGGGCGGCCTCGATCAGCGTGACCTGAAGTCCGAGCTTCGCCGCGACCGCCGCCGCCTCGAGCCCGATGTAGCCGCCGCCGACGATCAGCGCGCGGGCGCCCTTGCGGAAGGCGGGCGCCATCCGGTCGACATCGCTGAGCGTGCGGACGGTGAAGACGTTCTCCAGATCGCCGCCGATCGCCGCCGGCAGGCGGCGCGGACGCGACCCGGTGGTGAGCGCGAGATCGTCGTATCCGAGCGTTTCGCCGCCTTCCAGCCGGAGCGTGCGGGCTTCGGTGTCGATCGCCTCCACCCGGGTGGCGAGCCGGAGCGTCACGCCCTGTTCCTGCCAGAACGCGGGGGCGCGGAGATGGAGACGTTCCAGTTCCATCTCGCCGAGGAGATAGGCCTTGGAGAGCGGCGGGCGCTGGTAGGGGGGCTGCGGCTCCTCGCCGATCAGGGTGACCGCGCCCGCGTAGCCCAGCGCCCGGAGCTTCGCGGCGAGCGAGGCGCCTGCCTGGCCCGCGCCGACGATGACGATCCCGCCCATTCTGATCCCCTCTGGTGGTCCGCGCCGCGGACCCTATATCGTGGCGGCCGGAAAACGCAACGTGCGAGGGAGATTGGCGATGGCGATCGAGACGGGGCAGCGGCTGCCGGGGGCGGTGATGCTGGCGATGGGTGACAAGGGGCCGGAGCCGGTCGACCTCGGCGAAAGGCTGAAGGGCCGCAAGGTGGTGGTCTTCGGCCTGCCGGGCGCCTTCACCGGCACCTGCTCCACCCTCCACCTGCCGAGCTTCGTGCGCACCGCCGAGAGGTTCCGCGCGAAGGGCGTGGACGAGATCATCTGCGTCGCCGTCAACGATCCCTTCACGCTGAAGGCCTGGGGCGAGGTGACCGGGGCCGCGGCGGCGGGGATCACCCTTCTCGGCGACAGCGACGGGGCCTTCACGCGCGCGCTCGACATGGCCTTCGATGCGCCGGCGATCGGGCTTCACGGCCGCTCGAGGCGCTATGCCGCGGTGGTGGAGGACGGCGTGGTGACCCATCTGCGGATCGACCGCCCCGGCGAGTGCAGCATCTCCACGGGCGAGGCGCTGCTGGAGGCGGTGTAAAGGGGGCGGGACGGGGGCCGGCGCATCCCGTCCCCGGGCGCGACCCGGGACACCGCCCGCTCGGGCGCTCCGGGTCGGGGCCCGGATCGGGGCCCGGGGGGGCGCGTTCAGTCGCGGTCCGGGCCGCCGTCGCGGGCGTGGATCTCGCACAGGCAGGTCACGGGTTCGCCGTGGTCGGCCTGGACCTCGGCCTCACCCGCCAGCCGGTCCATCTTCACCGCGAGCGTCAGGTCGAGCGCCGAAAGCCCGCCGCAGTCGTGGGTGGTGAGCGTGGCGTCCACGGTGTTGTAGATGTTGGTCCATTCCGGGTGGTGGTTGAGCTTCTCGGCGGCCAGCGCTGCCCGCGACATGAAGCCCCAGGCTTCGGAGAAGCTTTTGAACTTCCAGATCTTGCGGATCGCGTCGCGGCCCTCGACGGCGCGCCAGCCGGTCGCGCCGAGCCGGCCGAGCGCGGCCTCGCGTTCCGGTCCCTGCGGCAGGAGCGTGGACTGGCTCATGGCTTTCCTCCTTCGGGTTCGGCCGGCTTCGGCGGCATCGCCGCGTTGTCGGCGTCGGTGGCGCGCCGGAGCGCGGGGCGGGCGCTGATCCGATCCCAGTAGGCCCGGAGCGCCGGGCGCGGCTCGATCGTGCCGAACTTGAGGCCCCAGCCGATCTGCGAGCCGGTGGCGACGTCGGCGGCCGAGAAGGCGTCGCCGGCGAGGTAGGGGGTGCGCGCAAGCTGGGTCTCGAGCGCGTCGAGCGCGCCGGACAGCGGGCCGAAGCCGACCATCCGTCGCCGCTCCTCCGGCACCTCGAGCCCCAGCGCCTTGAGGATCACCGCGGCCTCGAGCGGGCCGGCGCCGAAGAAGAGCCAGCGGTAATAGGCGGAGCGGTCGGCGGGGGCGAGGCCGGCCTCGGGGAAGGCATCGGCGAGATAGGCGCAGATCGCGGCATATTCGGTGACGACGCGCGGCCCGTGGACCAGCGCGGGAACCTTGCCCATCGGGTTGATCGCGAGGTATTCGGGCGCCTTCATCGCCGCGCCGTAATCGAGATAGCGCACCTCGTAGGGCCGGCCCACCTCCTCCAGCATCCAGCGGGCGATGCGGCCGCGCGACATCGGGTTGGAATAAAGGATGAGCGAGTCGGTCATCGGCGTCTCCTGGCTGCGGGCCGATTGTCCCGGCCGGGGGGTGAAGTTTCAAGCCTCCGGCAGGAGGCGGCAGCGGCGGTCAGTCCGGCCCCTCGCCACGGCGGAAGGGGCCGTAGTCGGCGAGGACCGCGATCTCCTCGCCCACCGCGCGCGATTCGGCGTCGAGGAAGCGGGCGACGGCGGCGCGGAACGAGGGATCGGCGATCCAGTGCAGCGAATGGGTCTGGACCGGCAGGTAGCCGCGGGCGAGCTTGTGGTCGCCCTGCGCGCCGGCCTCCACCCGCGAAAGGCCGGTGGCGATGGCGTGGTCGATGGCCTGGTAGTAGCAGCATTCGAAATGCAGGAAGGGGTGCTCCTCCACCGCGCCCCAGTAGCGGCCGAAGAGCGTGTCGCGGCCGATGAAGTTGAGCGCCCCGGCGACCGGCCGGCCCTCGCGCTCGGCGAGGACGAGGAGCACGTCGTCGCGCATCGTCGCCTGCACCTCGTCGAAGAAGGCGCGGGTCAGGTAGGGCCGGCCCCATTTGCGGCTGCCGGTGTCCTGGTAGAAGGCCCAGAAGGCGTCCCAGTGCGCGGGAAGGATCGCCTCGCCGCTGAGCCGCCGGATGGTGCCGCCGAAGCCCTGCGCCGCGGCGCGTTCCTTGCGGATCGCCTTGCGCTTGCGCGAGGCGAGGCGGGCAAGGAAGGCATCGAAATCGGCGTAGCCCTCGTTCACCCAGTGGAACTGCTGGCTGCTGCGGCGAAGGAGGCCGAGCGCGGCGCCCGCCTCGGCCTCCTCCCCGGTGCAGAAGGTGACATGGGCGGAGGAGAGGCGGTTCGTGGCGGCGATCTGCACCATCGCGCCGATCAGCGCGGCGCGGCCGGACGCCTCCCAGCCCGGCCGGGTCAGGAGGCGGCGGCCGGTCGCGGGCGTGAACGGCACCGCCGACTGGAGCTTGGGGTAGTAGCGCCGGCCGGCGCGTTCCCAGGCCTCGGCCCAGGAGAAGTCGAAGATGTATTCGCCCTGGCTGTGGCTTTTCACATAGAGCGGCATCGCCGCGACGGCGCTGCCCGCGGCGCGGACGACGAGGTGGTGCGGCTGCCAGCCGGTGCCGGCGCCGACCGAGCCGGAGCGCTCCAGCGCGGAGAGGAAGCGGTGGGTGGTGAACGGGTCCACGGGCCGGCCGCCGTCCGCGGCCTCGGGGCAGGCACAGGCATCCCACTCGGCCGCGGCGATGTCGCCGAGGCCGGAAAGGGCGGTGACTTCGAGAGCGATCTCGTCCATGCGCGTTCCTTCCCCCGAAGTGGGGGCAGCAGGCGCCGCGCGTCAAGCGGGGATCGCCGCGGCGTAGCCCTCGAAGGTCACGTTCGCGGCAATCCGGCGGGCCTCCGCCTCCGCTTCGGGCGAGCGGATCGTCCAGCACAGCACCGCCGCGCCCCCTTCCTTGAGGTCGGCGACGCGGGGGCGGCAGAGGTCGGCGGCCTCGTGGCTGATGAAGCTCGCGCCGGTGGCGCCGTAGTCGGGGATGCCCCGCAGCCGGTCGCGGGTGGCGGCGGTCAGGAGCGGCCAGTCCCCGGGCGCATAGGCCGAGGTGGTGAGCCCGCGCGGCAGCGCAGGCGCGGCGCGGGCGAGCGCGGCGACCGAATGGGGGTTGAAGGACATCAGCGCGACCGGGCCGGTATAGCCCTCCAGCTCCGCCGCAACCGCCTGTTCCAGCGGGCCGACGCCGGGGCCCATCGCGCCGTCCTGGTCCTTGACCTCGATCAGCAGCGCCACCCGGCCGGCGACGAGCGCGAGCATCTCGGCCAGCGTCGGGATGCCCTCGCCGCTGCCGAGAAGGCGCAGGGCGCGAAGCTCCGCCGCGGTGTGGCCGCGGATGCGCCCCGCTACCCCGGTCAGCCGCTTCAGGTCGTAGTCGTGGAACACCATCGGCACGCCGTCGGCCGAGGGCTGTATGTCGCATTCGATGCCGTAGCTCGCGGCGATGGCGGCGCGGAAGGCGGCGGGCGAGTTCTCCGGCCGGCCGGCGCTTCGGTCGTGCAGCGCGCGGTGCGCGAGAGGCGCGCGGAGGAAGGCCGGGGGCAGGGGCACCGGGGCCGGGAGCGCTGCGGGCATCAGGCGACCTGGAACACCGCCTCGATCTCCACCGCGACGCCGAGCGGCAGCGCGGGGGCCGAGACCGCGGCGCGGGCATGGCGGCCGGCCTCGCCGAAGACCGCGACCATCAGGTCGGAGCAGCCATTGATCACCTTGGGCTGGTCGGTGAAGTCCGCGGTGGAGTTGACGAAGCCGGTGAGCTTGACCACCCGCACGACCCGGCCGAGGTCGCCGCCGAGCGCCGCGCGGGTCTGGGCGAGGAGGCTGAGGCCGCAGCGCCGCGCCGCCTCGGCGCCTTCGGCGAGGTCCATCGTGTCGCCCAGCCGGCCCTTGATCAGGCCCTCGGGGCCTTGCGAAATCTGGCCGGAGACGAAGAGCAGGTCGCCCGAGCGCACGTAGGGCACGTAGTTCGCCGCCGGGGCGGGCGCGTCGGGCAGGGTGAGGCCAAGCTCGGCCAGGCGGGTGTCGATGGTTCCGGGCATGTATCTCTCCTCCCACAGGCGAATCCGTTCCGGGCCGGTTTTAGCGGCCCCGCCTGCCGTGGGAAAGGGCGACCGGGTCAGAGCGGAAGGACGAAGCGCGGCAAGACCCGGCCGGGGATGGCGGGGCTCGGGACATCTCCCGCCGGACCGGCGCCCATGCGCAGGAAGAAACCCGCCGCGCCCGGATCGCTGTCGATCAGCAGCGCGCGCGCGCCCGCCGCCCGCGCCGCCCGCACGGCTTCGGCGAAAAGCGCGCCGCCGATCCCGGAGCGCAGCGCGCCGGGGTCGACATAGAGCTTGTCGAGCCGCGCGGATCCCTCCGCCGCGGTCACCTGCGCCACGCCGACGGCATGGCCGCGCCGGTCGGCTACGGCGACGTGCGAGCTGGCGAGGTCGTCGGGCGAGAGCTGAAGCAGCGGCCGGCAGGCGGCGAGGAAGCCGGCGCTGTAGCCCCAGACGGCTTTCGAGCGCAGGCAGAGCAGCGACAGGTTCGCAAGGTCGCCGGGCACGGCGGGTCTGATGCGGATCGGACTGTCAGCTTTCCCGGAAGGCACGGTTGAAATACTCCGCGAGCGGCTTGACCAGATAGGCAAGCGGCGTGCGTTCGCCCGTGCGGATGAATACCTCGACGGGCATTCCGGGGATGATGGCATGTCCTTCGAGTTTGGCAAGTTCACCGGGTCCGAGAACCACCTCGGTGCGGTAATATGCCGCTTTGCTCGTCTCGTCGGTCAGGGCATCCGCGGAAATCCGCGAGACCTGGCCGAAAAGCTCGGGCGTGGTGCGGCTGTCGAAGGCGGCGAAACGGAGCGTGACCGCCTGGCCCACGCGCACCTCGTCGACATGGATCGGCGAGACACGGGCGGCGATGACGAGAGGGCGGTCCTGCGGCACGAGATAGAGCACGGGTTCGGCCGGGCGGATCACCGCGCGCGGGGTCGTGACCTGAAGCGCGTGGACGATGCCCGAGACCGGCGCGCGGATGTCCAGCCTGTCCACCTGTTCCTTCAGCGCGCGGCGCCGCTCGGCCAGTTCCAGTTCCCGGTAGCCCAGATCGCGGAGCTGGCTGTTGGCCTCTTCCCGCCGGGTGCTGCCGCGCTTGAGGATCTCGATGTCGATCTCGGTGACCTTGCCCTCGGCCTCGGCGCGGGCGGCGTCAAGCTCGCCGGCGACGCCCTCGAGCCGCGCCTTCTCGCGTTCGAGCGCCAGGACGCGGCCGGCCTGGGTGAGCCCCTTGTCGAGAAGCGCCGTGAGATCGGCGAGTTCCCGGCCGATCAGGGCAAGCTGGCTGTCGGCCGACGCGCGCTGGGCGGCGATGCCGTCGATCTGGTTGGCGATCTGGGCGCGGCGGCGCTGAAGCTGGTCTATCTCGTTGGCCTCGGTTTCGGCCTTGGCGGCGAAGAGCCGTTCCTGGCCGGTCATCAGCGAGGCAACCTCGGGATCCTGTTCGCCGGAGTGCACGAGTTCCTCGGGGAAGGTGATCCGCTTCGCATCGTCGCGCTCCGCCTCCAGCCGGCCGCGGCGGGCGAGGATTTCGAAGAACTGGCCCTCGACGATCGTCAGTTCCGATTCAAGAAGCGTTCCGTCGAGGCGGATCAGCGGTGCGCCGGCCTCGACGTAATCCCCGTCCTTGACGAGGATTGCGGTCACGACCCCGCCGTCGGGATGCTGGACGACCTGGCGGTTCTGGTCCACCTCCACCTGGCCACCCGCCACGACGGCGCCGGCGATGCTGGTGGTCACCGACCAGAGGCCGAAGCCGCCGACAAGCAGCGCGAGCGCGAGCAGCCCGAGAACGACCGGCCCGCGCGCCGAGGGAACCCTTCCGGTCATGTCACGCCTCCCGGCCCGGGCGCGCGGACGATGTCGGTCGCGTTCCGGACCATGCTCTTGAGCACCTCGTCACGCGGGCCATAGGCGCGGCGCGCGCCGCCGTCGAGGAAGAGAAGCTGGTCGCATTCCTGGATCGCGGCGGGCCGGTGCGCCATGATGAGGACCGAGCGCCCCGCGGCCTTCATCGCCCGGATTGCGGCGTTGAGCGCCATCGAGCCGTCGTTGTCGAGGTTCGAGTTGGGCTCGTCGAGCACCAGGATCACCGGGTCGCCATAGAGCGCCCGCGCGAGCCCGATGCGCTGGATCTGGCCGCCCGAAAGCCGCCCGCCGGCCTGGGAGACGCGGGTGTCGTAGCCTTCGGGCAGGTCGAGGATCATCTGGTGCGCCGCGGCCTTCTGCGCGGCTGCGACAACCGCTGCGGCATCGGGCCGGGGGGCGAGGCGGGCGATGTTCTCGGCGATCGTGCCGTCGAAGAGGGTCACCCGCTGCGGCAGGTAGCCGACATGGGTGCCGAGCACGTCGGGGTCATACTGGTCGAGCGTGGCGCCGTCGAGCCGGATCCATCCGCCCGCCGGGCGCCAGACGCCGGTGAGCGCGCGGGCGAGCGTCGACTTGCCCGCACCGGAGGGGCCGATGACGCCGAGCGCCTGCCCCGGCTCCAGCCGGAACGAGACCATCCGGAGCGCGGCCTGGGTCTGCCCCGGCGGCACGACGGTGAGCTGGCTGGCCTCGAGCACCGCACGCGGCTTCGGCAGGGCGGTGCGAGGCGCCGCGGGCGGGACGGCGGAAAGCAGTGCCGCCAGGCGCACGCGGGCTTCCTGCGCGCGCTGGACCAGCGCCCAGCCGCCGATCGCCTGTTCGACGGGGGCGAGCGCGCGGCCCATCAGGATCGAGGAGGCGACCATCGCGCCGGGCGTGAGTTCCCCCTTCAGCACCAGAAGCGCGCCAACCGCGAGCATCGCCGATTGGAGGAACAGCCGGAAGGTGCGGGAGAAGATCGAATAGACGCCGGACTGGTCCGAGGCCGCGATCGAGCCGGCGAGCGCCTCGCCCCGCGCGGCGGACCAGCGCTCGAAGGTCGCCCCCCGCATCCCCATGCTCTGGACCAGGTCGGCCTCGTCGCGAAGCTGGTCGGCCATCCGGTCGGCCCGGAGCGTCGCGGCATGGGCCGAAAGGACCGCCCGGCGGGTGTTGGCCTGGTTGAGCGCGGTGACGAGCACGAGCACGAGCCCGCCGGCGATCGCCGTCCAGCCGAGCCAGGGGTGGAAGATGAAGACGGCGGCCAGGAAGACCGGCGCCCAGGGCGCGTCGAAGAGCGCGAGGAAGACCGGGGCGGCCACGAACTGGCGGATCGCCTCCAGATCGCGCAGGCCCGAGGCCGCGGCCTGGTCGCCGGGCGCGAGTGCGGCGCGCGCCAGCATCGCGGTATAGACGCGCCGGTCGAGACGCGCCTGCAGGCCGGCGGCGAGGCGCGACATGGTACGGCCGCGGGCGAGGTCGAGAAGGCCCATCGTCAGGAACAGGAAGGTCACGAGCCCGAAGAGTGCGGCCAGCGTTTCCTCCGACCGGCTGCCGAGGACGCGGTCGTAGACCTGGAGCATGAAGATCGGGCCGGTGAGCATCAGCAGGTTGACGAAGACCGAGAAGAGCGCCACCGCCGCCAGAAGCCCGCGGCCCCCGGCGCGGGCGGCGCGCAGTTCCTCCCGCCCCGGGGCGGCGTCGATCCGCATCATCGCTCGTCTCCTGCCTCGGCGGAAACCCCGCCGATCCGGTTTCTGGTCCGGTCCAAGTCTTGCCTCGGACGGGCAAGGCTTCTAAGCCTTGTCCCGGTCCGGGGGTGCCCGGCCGGCGGTTTTGCAGGAAGATACGAAGAAGATGTTGAGAAATCCATTGCCGAGTGCCGGTCCGGCCCGTGCCGCGGGGGCGTTTGTTGCGGCGGCGCTTCTGTTCGCGGGCTGTGCGAAGCAGGAGCCGGGGGCGGAGTTCAACGATCCCTTCGAAACCGGGAACCGCGCGGTGCACGATGCCAACGTCGCGCTCGACCGGGCGGTCTTCGGCGGCGGAAAGCCCGACCGCAAGCCGTTCATGCCCGCGCCCGTGGCCGAGGGGCTTGCCAATTTCTCCGACAACCTCGGGATGCCTTCGGCGGTGCTCAACAGCCTGTTGCAGGGAAGACCAGACCCGGCGGTCAGGAACGCCGCGCGGTTCCTGATGAACACGACCGTGGGCATCGGCGGCATCCTCGACCCGGCGACCGCCGTGGGGCTCTATGCCGAGGACACCGACTTCGGCGAGACGCTGCACGTCTGGGGCGCGCCGGAAGGCGCCTTCCTGGTATTGCCGCTGGCCGGGCCCTCGACCGAGCGCGACCTCGCGGGCAAGGTCGTCGATTTCGTCATCGACCCCCTGAACGGCGCCTTCCCCGAGCCGGAGAAGTATTACGTCGCGGCGGCCAGGGTCGGGGCCAAGGTCGCCGACCGGCAGCGGTATGGCGACGTGATCGACGACATCCTATATAACAGCGCTGACAGCTATGCGCAGATGAGGCTTCTCTATCTGCAGAACCGCCACTACGAACTCGGCATCGAGGCCGAGGTGTTCGACCCTTACGAGGATCCTTATGGACAGTAGGATTTCCCGCCGCGCCCTGATCGCCGCCGTGCCCGCGGGCGCGGCCCTTGCGGTTCTGCCGCGGGACGTGCTGGCGCTCGACGTGAGCGCCGCGCGGGCGCTGATCGACAAGGCGATCGCCGATGTGAACCGCGTGATCAATTCCGGCAAGGCCGAACCGGCGATGTACAAGGATTTCGAGCAGATCTTCGTTCGCTACGCCGATGTCCGCTACATCGCGCAAAGCGCGCTCGGCCCCGCCGGGCGGGGGGCGTCGCCCGCGGTGATGAACGGCTACGTCAAGGCCTTCCAGGGGTATATCTCGCGCAAATACGGCAAGCGGTTCCGGGAATTCATCGGCGGCAAGATCGAGGTGACCGACGCGCGGCCGCTGAAGAGCTTCTTCGAGGTCGTCTCGGTCGCCTACCTGAAGGGCCAGTCGCCGTTCGAGGTGCGCTGGCACGTCTTCGACAAGTCGGGCAAGAACCAGTTCTTCAACATCATCATCGAAGGCGTCAACATGCTCGCCGCCGAACGCACCGAGATCGGTGCGATGCTGGACAAGAACCGCGGCGACATTGCGGCGCTGACGGCGGTGCTGCAGAAGACGGGGTAGGGCGGCGCCTGCTTTTCCCGGCATCCGCCGCCGGTCAGTTGCGGCGCCCGAGGATGTTCGTGAGGATGTCGACGAGGCTTTCGCCGCCCTGTCCGGGTGCCGGCGCCTGCGCCTGGCCCGGGTAGGGCGCGAGCTGGCCGGGATAGGGCTCCTGCGCGCCATAGCCCCCGGCCTCGTAGGTCTGGCCCTGCCAGGCGGGCGGCGGCAGTTCCTCGGGCCGGATCATCGGCAGGGGCGTCGGCGGCAGGTCGGCCTCGACCCGCGCCATGACCTCGTGCCAGATCTCGGCGGGCAGGCCGCCGCCGGTGACACCCGTCAAGGGCTTGTTGTCGTCGTTGCCCATCCAGACGCCGACGACGTAATCGGCGGTGAAGCCGATGAACCAGGCGTCGCGGTAGTCCGAGGTCGTGCCGGTCTTGCCCGCGACCTCGTGGCCGTCGAGACGCGCGCGCCGGCCGGTGCCGCGCTCGATCACCTGGGTCATCATGTAGGTGAGCTGGCGCGCCGCGCTTTCCGAGATCACCCTCTCGCCCATGCCGCCCTCCTGCCCCATCAGTGCGGCATCGTCGCTCTGGATGCGCAGTTCGACGAGCCCGTAGGGATGGACCGAGGAGCCGCCGTTGAGGATGCCGGCATAGGCGCCGGTCATGTCGAGGAGCGTCGCGCCCGAGGCGCCGAGCACGATCGCCGGGCCCTGGGCAAGCTCCGATTGCAGGCCGAAATCGGCGGCGACCTTGCGCACCGCCTCGAGCCCGACGGCCTGGCTGAGCCGCACCGTGGCGGTGTTGATCGAATGGGCGAGTGCGTCGGTCAGCGTCATCATGCCGCGGAACTCGGGCTCGTAGTTCTTCGGCGTCCATTCGCCCGAGCCCTTGACGTAGAGGGTCACTGGCGCATCGTCGATCAGCGAGTTCATCGTGTAGCCCATGTCGAGTGCTGCGGCATAGACGAAGGGCTTGAAGGTCGATCCGGTCTGGCGGATCGCCTGGGTGGCGCGATTGAAGGCGCCGCTGACCACGTTGTCGCGCCCGCCGACCATCGCCCGCACCGCACCGTCCGCCGACATGACGACGATCGCCGCCTGGGCCTTCGACCCGGCCTTGACCTTGGTCTCGAACACGTCGGCGAGCGCCTCTTCGGCGCGCTTCTGGATCGACTGGTCGAGCGTGGTGCGGATGATCACGTCCTCGGTCGTGTCCTGGGTCAGGAAGGCGGGTCCCGATTCCATCACCCAGTCGGCGAAATAGCCCCCCGCCCGCGCCTCGGCGGCCTTGGACAGGCGCGCGGGGCCGGCGAGCGCGTCCTTGAACTGGGAATCGGTGAGGTAGCCCTGGTCGTGCATCAGCCCCAGCACCACCGCGGCGCGGCCCTGCGCGCGTTCGAGGCTGGCGGTCGGCGCGTAGCGCGTCGGCGCTTTCAGGAGCCCCGCGAGCATCGCCGCCTCGGCCGGCGTCACCTCGTTCGCGGACTTGCCGAAGTAGCGTTGGCTCGCCGCCTCGAAGCCGCGGGCGCCGGCGCCGAGATAGGCGCGGTTCAGGTAGAGCGTCAGGATGCTGTCCTTGCCGTATTTGGCCTCCATCGCGAAGGAGAAGGGCACCTCCTTGATCTTGCGCATCAGGCTCGACTGGCGGCAGTCGGCCTCGTAGTCGGCCTCGGTCTTCCAGACCTTCGGATCGTAGGGCACGCCGAGGCAGATCAGCTTGGCGACCTGCTGGGTGATGGTGGAGCCGCCGTTGCCCTCGAGCGGCCCGCGCCCCTCGGCGAGGTTGATCCGCACCGCGCTGAGGATGCCGCGCGGCGAGATGCCGAAGTGGCGGTAGAAACGCTTGTCCTCGGTCGCGACGATGGCGTTTCTGAGCGCGGGAGAAACCGTTTCGGTGGTGATCGTGCCGCCGAAGGTCTCGCCCCGCCAGGCAAAGACCTTGCCGTCGCGGTCCAGAAGCGTGACCGAGCCGCGGGTGCGCGCGTCGATCAGCGCCTCGAGCGGCGGAAGCTGGGCGTAGAAGTAGAGCGTGGCGAGGCCGACGACGATCGCGCCCATCGCGGTGACACGCCAGCCGATGCCCCAGAGCGCCCGCCAGACCAGCCGGAAGAGCCCGGCGACGAGGCGAAGCGGCCAGGGCAGGCGCCGTGCCGGGCGGCGCGCGCGGGCGGCCTTCGGCTTTGCTGCGGGCTTCGGTTTGGCCGGCGCGGGCGGCGCGGCGCCATAGCGCCGGTCTGCCACCAGGGGAGGCTTCCTGCCGCCTGTCTGTTTCATGCGTCGCGTCCGTTGCCTGCCCGTTTTCGGCGACCATACAGGAGGCGGGCGGAAATGTGGAGCGGGGGACGTTCACGATTCGCGCCTTTGCGCCGGTGCCGGGCCGGGGCGAGGGTTTTGCGGGCCGGCCGCAGCGAACGGCATCCGCCGTGAAATTCGGCCGCGCCGCCCGTGGCTGCACAGATTTTCGGCAAAGCCGCGCCGCGCCGCCCCACCCGGCGGCGTGGCCGTTGTCTTGCCCCCCGCCCCGGTGCCCGCTTGGCCCGACGGCGCGCGGCAGGTGGCGCGGACAGCGGAGAACCGGGATGGCGATGACGAAGACGTTGGGACGGGCGGGAGGATGGGCGGGCGTTGCGGTCCTGGCTGCGGGCCTTCCGGCGCTGGCGCAGGAAACGGCGGCTGCCCCGGTCGTCGACAAGGGCGACGTGGCGTGGATGATGACCTCGTCGCTTCTGGTGCTTTTCATGATCCTGCCGGGGCTCGCGCTCTTCTACGGCGGGCTGGTCAGGGCGAAGAACATGCTGTCGGTCCTGATGCAATGCATGATGATCGCCGCGGTGGTGATGATCGTCTGGGTGCTCTGGGGCTATTCGATGGCCTTCGGCGGCGGCACCTCGCCCGTCTGGGGCGGGTTCGGCAAGCTGTTCCTGAAAGGCGTGACGGCGGAGTCGACGGCCGCGACCTTCAGCGAGGGCGTGATGATCCCGGAATACGTCTTCATCGCCTTCCAGATGACCTTCGCGGCGATCACGCCGGCGCTGATCGTCGGCGCCTTTGCGGAACGGGCAAAGTTCTCGGGCATCATCCTGTTCACGATCCTCTGGGTGACGGTGGTGTATTTCCCGGTCGCCCATATGGTCTGGGACGGCGCCGGCCTGATCTTCAACATGGGCGCGGTCGACTTCGCGGGCGGCACCGTGGTCCACATCAACGCGGGTGTGGCGGGGCTTGTCTGGGCGATCGTTCTCGGGCCACGGGTGGGCCTCGGCCGCGACAACATGGCACCGCATTCGATGACGCTGACGATGGTCGGCGCGGCGATGCTCTGGGTCGGCTGGTTCGGCTTCAACGCCGGCTCCAACCTCGAGGCGACGGCGGGCGCGGCGCTCGCCATGCTCAACACCTTCGTTTGCACCGCGGCGGCGATCGTGAGCTGGTCGGCCGTCGAGGGGCTGGTGCGCGGCAAGGCCTCGGGCCTCGGCGCGGCCTCCGGCCTCGTCGCGGGGCTGGTGGCGATCACGCCCGCCTGCGGCACCACCGGGCCGGTCGGCGCGATCGCGCTCGGGCTCGCGGTCTCGCCGGTCTGCTATCTCTTCGTGACGACGGTGAAGGCGCGGTTCGGCTATGACGACAGCCTCGACGTGTTCGGCGTCCACGGCATCGGCGGGATCGTCGGCGCGATCGGCACCGGCATCCTGATGGCACCGGGGCTGGGCGGCACCGGGGGCGAAGGCTTCGCGATGGGAACGCAGGTTGCCGCGCAGGTGAAGGCGGTGCTGGTCACCATCGTCTGGTCCGGGATCGGCTCGGCGGTGCTGATCCAGGTGGTGAAGGTCGTCACCGGCATCCGGGTCGCGGGCGAGGACGAACGCCAGGGGCTCGACCTCGCGGCGCATGGCGAGAGCGCGTATCACGGCTGAGCGGGCGGGGAGCAGTCGGGGAGCAGTCGGGATCGGGGGCCCGCTTACTCCATCGCCACCGCCTCCGCTCCCGGCGCGGCGTGGCGCGGGCGGCGCAGGAGGAGAACGAGCGGCAGGGCCGCGACGGTCACCCACATCAGCGCCTTGAAGTCGTCGACATAGGCGACCATCGCCGCCTGCTGGGTGACGATGCCGTTGACGATGGTCCAGATCGCGCCATCGCCATAGGACGCGCCCAGCCCCCTGAATGCCCCGCCAAGCGCGCCCCGAGCGGCCTCGGCGAAGTTGGGATCGAGCGCCGAGACCCGTTCGGCCAGTTCGGCATGGTTCACCTGGGTGTTGCGCACGAGAAGCAGCGACACGATCGAGATGCCGATCGAGGAGCCGATGTTGCGCACCAGGCTGAAGAGCGCGGTGGCATCGCCGCGGAACTGCGGCTGGATCGTCGCGAAGGCGACGGTGGAGAGCGGCACGAAGACGAGCCCGAGCCCGAGCCCCTGCACGAGGCCGGAGTTGATCACCAGCCAGGCGTCCATCTGGGGCCCGAAGCCGGTCATCATGTGCAGCGAGAAGATCGTGAGGCAAAGCCCCGTGAGCACGATCCTGCGCGCATCGACGAGGCGGAGGAGCTTGCCCGCGGCGATCATCGAGATCATCGTGCCGACGCCCCTCGGCGCCATCACCATGCCGGTCGTCATCACCGGATAGCCGAAGATTCCCGACAGCATCGGCGGCAGCAGCGCCAGCGAGGCCAGAAGCACGATGCCGACGATGAAGATGAAGACGATGCCGGTGGTGAAGTTGCGGTCGGCGAACATGCGCGGGTCTATGAAAGGGTGTTCCGTGCCCATGATCCAGATCACGAAGACCCAGAAGCCCGAGAGCGCGATCCCGAGTTCGATCCAGATTTCGGCCGCGTTGAACCAGTCCACCTCGCCGCCGCGGTCGAGCATGAGTTGCAGCGCGCCGACGCCGATGGCGAGTGCCGCGAAGCCCGCGAAGTCGAAGCGTCGCAGGCGCCGGGGCATCTCGGGCAGGTAGGCGAGGCAACCCGCGAGCGCGAGGATGCCGAGCGGGACGTTGATGTAGAAGACCCAGCGCCAGTTGAAGCTTTCGGTCAGCCAGCCGCCGAGCGTCGGGCCGATGATCGGGCCGACCATGATCCCGGCGCCCCAGACCGCCATCGCCTGGCCGTGGCGCTCGCGCGGGTTGATGTCGAGAAGGAAGGTCTGCGAGAGCGGCACGATGGCGGCGCCGAAGACGCCCTGCGCCATGCGGAACATCACCATCGAGGAGAGGCTCCAGGCGATGCCGCAGAGCATCGAGGTGGCGACGAAGCCCGCGACCGAGGCGATGAACACCTCTTTCCGCCCGAAGCGTTCCGACAGCCAGCCCGAGAGCGGCATGACGATCGCCGAGGCGACGATGTAGGAGGTCAGCACCCAGTTGATCGTGTCGGCGGAGGCGCCGAGGTCGGCCCGCATCGACGGCAGCGCCACGTTGGCGATCGTGGTGTCGAGCACCTGCATGATCGTCGCCAGCATCAGCGCCAGCGTGATCAGCCCGTGATGGCGGATCTCCCCGTGGGCGGCGGCGGACATGGCCTAGTGGTCCGCCCCGGCGTGGGCGGGCGTCCCGAGCGCGGAGATCAGCGTGTCGAGCTTCGTTTCTGCCCGGGTGTCGACCGTGACCGCGGCCGAAAGCCCGGCCCTCAGCCCGGCGAGGTCGGCGCCCGGCCCGAGCCGCAGCCGCACCGGCACCCGCTGGGTGACCTTGACCCAGTTGCCGGTCGCGTTCTGGGCGGGAAGGATCGAGAATTCCGCCCCGGTTCCGGCGCCCACCGCCTCGATCGTCGCACTGTAGTCGCGCCCGGGGAAGGTGTCGAATTCCACCGTCGCCTGCTGGCCGGGGGCCATGTTGCCGATCTGGGTCTCCTTGAAGTTGGCCTCGATCCAGGTGTCGCCGGTCTCCACCAGGGTGAAGAGCGGGCTTCCGGCGGCGACGAACTGGCCGGGCTTGAAGCTGTCGGCCTTGTAGACGACGCCGTCGGCGGGCGCCTTCACCGTGGTCAGCGCGACGTCGTAGGCCGCCTGGTCGCGCGCCACCTGGGCCGCGCGCACCCGGGGGTGGTCGGCGGGGTCGATCTTGGCGTCGCCGCCGAGCGCGGCCAGCGCCGCCTCCACAGCCTGTTTCGCCGCCGCGAGGTTCTCCCGCGCCGTGCTCGCATCGTGTCGGGCGGCGTCGAGCGCGGATTCGGTGCCCGCGCCCCGGCTGGTGATGGTTTCCTGCCGCTTCAGTTCGCTGTCGAGATAGGCAACACTGTCCTCGGCCACCTTTTCCTGCGCGAGCGCCAGGCGGTAGTTGGCGCGCATCTGGTCGACCGACAGCCGCGCCTCGGCCAGCGCCGCCTCGGCCTGGGCAAGCGCCAGCTTGTAGGGCTGCGGGTCCACCCGGAACAGCGGCGTGCCGGCCGCGACGATCTGGCTGTCGCCCACGTAGACATCGGTCACGCGGCCGGAAATGTCGGAGGCGACCGAGATCCGGGCCTGCTGGACGGCGGCGTTCTCGGTCGATTCGTAGCGCCCCGAGTCGAGCCATATCCAGCCGCCGCCGAGGATCAGCGCGACCGGCAGCGCCGCCATCAGGAGCTTCCTCGGTTTCTTTTTCGGGGTCTCAGCGGACATGTTGCGACTCTGGGTTCGGGGACAGGTTGTCGATGATCCGGCGCAGCGTGGCGATCAGCGATTCGCGCGTGCCGGGCGGCAGGCCCGCGAGCGCGTCCGCATAGATCGCGTCGGCGATATTCTTCGCTTCGGCGAAGGCGGCGCAGGTCTTGGCCGTGGCGGTGACGATACGCACCCGGCGGTCGGCGGGGTGGGATTCGCGGGTGATCCAGCCGCCCTCCTGCATCCGGTCGAGCAGGCGCGAGACCGAGATCGGCTCGACCTCCATCAGTTCCGCCAGCCGGGCCTGCGGCGAGGGCCCTTCGCGCATCAGGTGGACGAGGCAGCGCCATTGCGACGAGCTGAGGCCAAGCTCGTGGGCCCGCGCCTCGAACCGGCGCCGGATCGCTCGGGTGGCGTCGTGGAGGAGGAAGCCGAGGCTTTCGTGCGGGGGAATCATCACGTTCATGGCTACGGTCCGGCAGGAATATGAGCGCATATATAATGAGCACGCTTAGTATCGCAAGGGGGATGTGCGGGCGGTGGCGCAGGCGGTCTCTCGCGCGGCCGGGGTCCGGCGGAGGCGGCGGGTGGCGGGGGCACCGTCCGCCGGCGAGAGGGGCCGCGCGGCGCTTCGAGGCGCGCCGCTGCCGCCGGCCCCATAGCAGGGGCCTCCCCGATCGGGGTCCCGGATCCGGGACGGGTGTCGGGGAGCGGTCCCAATCATGACCTGACAGGGGCACGCTCTACCGGGCCGCCTGCGGCCCGGTTCGCCCCCGACCCGCCCCCCAGGGCGGGGGCGAAATCGCCCCCACCCTCGGGCCGGGGGCGAACCTGCGGCGTGACTGACGCAGTGACGCTTGTGCAGGCGTTCATGCGCCACGCCCCCACCCGCCGCGCCCGGGCGCCCAGCCCGGGCGGCGCCCGGCCCTCCCCGCGGGAAGGCGCATTGCGACCTCACCAGCAGAACTGCCGTGGGAGGGGAGGCACCATGAAGTGCCCAAACCCGGCGTGGCGAAGCTCCCTCCCGAGGCTCGGGCGCCGCCCTTCGCGCCTTCCGACGCGCGCAGAATGTCCAAGGAAGCGGGCGGCACCACAAACGCCGACCCGGCCGTGCCTTCCCGCCCGGCCCTCCCGCTTGGCTCAGATACCGACGTCGAGGATCGCGCGGGCGAGGATCGGCACCGTCTTCGCGTTCAGCCCGGCGATGTTCAGCCGCGAATCGCCGACCATGTAGATGCCGTGCTCTGCCTTCAGCCGCTCCACCTGCTCCGGGCTCGCGCCGAGGCGGGAGAACATGCCGCGGTGCTGGGCGATGAAGCCGAAGCGGTCGGAGCCCGAGAGGTCGCGCAATTCCCGCGCCAGCGCCTCGCGGAGCGCCAGCATCCCCCGCCGCACCTCCTCCAGCTCCGCCTCCCAGTCGGCGCGGAGCGCGGGGTCGGTCAGGATCATGGTGACGAGGCGCGCGCCGTGGTCGGGCGGGAAGGAATAGTTCTGCCGGTTGAGGAAGGCGAGCGTGCCCTGCGTCACCTCGCGCCGCGCCGGGTCCGACAGCGCGATCAGCGCGCCGGTGCGTTCGCGGTAGATGCCGAAGTTCTTGGAGCAGGAGGCGGCGACCAGCACCTCGGGCAACCGCGCCGCGATCAGCCGCAGGCCGGCCGCATCCGCCTCCAGCCCGTCGCCGAAGCCCTGGTAGGCGATGTCGACCATCGGCACCGCCCCGGTCCGTTCCAGCAGGCCCGCCACCTCGGCCCATTGCGGCAGCGTCAGGTTGGCGCCGGTGGGGTTGTGGCAGCAGCCGTGCAGCAGCACCACGTCGCCGGCCTTCGCCGCCGCGAGATCCTCCATCATCGCGCCGAAGGCGACGGCGCGGGTGTCGGCGTCGAAATAGCGGTAGGGCGCGACCGGCATCCCGAGGTAGCCCAGGATCGACAGATGGTTGGGCCAGGTCGGGTCGGAGACCCAGACCCTTGCCTCCGGCGCGGCCAGGCGGACCAGCTCGAACCCCTGGCGCACCGCGCCGGTGCCGCCCGGCGTGGCGACAGAGGCGATGCGGTCCTCCGCGATCGCGGGCCCGAGGACGAGCCGGGAAAGCGCCGCATTGAAGGCGGGCTCGCCGGCCAGCCCGGTATAGGTCTTGGTCGTCTCGCTCTCCCAGAGCTGCCTTTCGGCCGCCTTCACCGCGCGCATCACCGGCGTCAGGCCGGTGGCGTCCTTGTAGACGCCGACGCCGAGGTCGATCTTGTCCGCGCGCGGATCGGCGCGGAACTGGCCGATGAGTTGCAGGATCTTGTCCGCGGGCTGCGGCCTGAGGCTGTCGAACATGTTTCTTATCCCCTGGCGACCTTGAGGTCGTTGTACATGCCCCATTCGGCCCAGGAGCCGTCATAGAGCGAATGGTCGCGCTTGCCGAGCCGTTCGAGCGCGAGGCTGAGGATCGCCGCGGTCACCCCCGAGCCGCAGGTGGTGATCGCGGGCTTGCCGAGGTCCACGCCGGCGGCGGCGAAGGCGGCGCGCAGGCCCTCGGGCGATTTCATCGTGCCGTCGTCGTTGAGGAGCGTGCGGTAATGCACGCTCTTCGAGCCCGGGATGTGGCCGGGCCGGAGCCCGGGGCGCGGCTCGGGTTCGGTCCCGGCGAAGCGGCCGGGGCTGCGGGCGTCGAGGATCTCGTGGTCGCCGAGCTTGGCCGCGGCGGCGACCTGGGTCACGTCGCGCACCAGATGCGCCTGGCGGCTGACGGTGATGTGGCGGTCGCGCAGGATCGGCGCCATGTCCTCGACCGGCCGCCCCTCGGCCAGCCATTTCGGCAGGCCGCCGTCGAGCACGGCGATGTCGGTCTTGCCCATCAGCCGGAAGAGCCACCAGACGCGCGCGGCCGAGAAGAGCCCGGCACCGTCGTAGACCACGACCTGGTGGCCGTCGCCCACGCCCATCGCCCGCATCCGGCTGACGAACTTCTCCGGCGGCGGCGCCATGTGCGGCAGCTCCGACCGCTGGTCGGAAATCTCGTCGATGTCGAAGAACCGCGCGCCGGGGATATGGACGGCGGCGTATTCGGCCTTCGCGTCCCGCCCCATGTCGGGCAGATACCAGGAGGCGTCGAGCACCCGGAGGTCCGGGTCCTTCAGGTGCCGTTCCAGCCAGCCGGTGGAAACCAGTGTCTTCGGATCGTCCTCGGCCATGTCCGCGTCCTCCCTGCCGTCGTCCCGCAATACAGGGCGGGGGCGGGGCCTTGCAAGGTGCCAGGGGCCCGGCCACCAACGACCTCGGCGTCAAGGTCCGGGAGGCCGCCTGCCTGCCCTTCGGCGGCGTCCATGTCGCCACCGGCGGCATCGACCTGCGCTTCCCCGGCCAATGGTTCCCGGCGAACGGCTTGCACCAGAACTGGATGCGCGACTACGATCCGACAACGGGAAGGTATATCGAGGCAGACCCGCTGGGGCTGGTGGACGGAGCGAGCGTCTATGGCTGTGCGCGGCAGGGCCCTCTCCGCGCGCGACGGCTACCCCTGCTTCAGCAGCCGCTGCTTCTGCCGGTTCCAGTCGCGCTTCGCCTCCGTCGCGCGCTTGTCGGCCATCTTCTTGCCCTTGGCGACGCCGATCTTCAGCTTCACCCGGCCGCGGTGGTTGAAATACATCACCAGCGGCACCAGCGTCATGCCCTCGCGGCCGGTGGCCTGCCAGAGCCGCGAAAGCTCGCGTTTCGAGACGAGGAGCTTGCGGCGCCGCCGCTCCTCGTGGCCGAAGACGCCGGCCTCCTTGTAGGCGGCGATATAGCTGTTGATCAGCCAAAGCTCGGCACCCTCGACGCTGGCGTAGCTGTCGGCGATGTTCGACTGGCCGGTCCTGAGCGCCTTCACCTCCGACCCGGTCAGCACGATCCCCGCCTCGAGATCGCTCTCGATGAAGTAGTCGAACCGCGCGCGGCGGTTCTCGGCGATCACCTTGTAGTTGGGGTCGGACTTCTCGGCCATGATCCGGCAGGAGATAGGCGAGGCCGCGGCCCGAGTCCAGCCGGGGCGCGGTCAGCCGCGATGGGTCACCCGGCCGCCGCAGACGGTGAGCGCGACCGCCATGCCGGAAATCTCCGCAGGCGCGACCGCCTCGATGTCGCCCGACAGGACCACGATGTCGGCGGCGAGCCCGGGCTTCAGCGTGCCGCTGAGCCGGTCCATATGCGCGGCCCAGGCGCCGGCGGCGGTATAGGCGCGCAGCACCTCCATGAGCGGCACGCGCTGGTCGGCCGCGCCCTCGTAGGTCGGGCGGGTGAGCGCCGCGCCGATGCCGCGCAGGACCGAGATGTCGGTCACCGGCCAGTCGGAGGCGAAGGCGAGATGGGCGCCGGCCGCCGCGAGGTCGCGGCAGAGATAGGCGTCGGCCCAGCGGTTTCGCCCGATCACGTCGAGCGTGGGAAACATGTCGAAATCCATCGCGCCGGGCGCGTGCACCGGCTGGACCGAGGCGGTGATGCCGAGCGCGCCGAGGCGGGGCACGTCGGCGCGGTCGATCAGCTCGATATGCTCGATCCGGTGGCGGCTGTCGCGCCTGCCGTTGGCCTCTCGCGCCGCCTCGTAGCCGTCGATCGTGGTCCTGACCGCGCCGTCGCCGATGGCGTGGACGGCGATCTGGTGGCCGCGGCGGTCGATCTCGGTGGCGATCTCGGCGAACCGCGCCGGCGGGAACAGCGGCTCCGCCCGGTGCCCGGGATGGCCGGGGTAGTCGTTCAGCATGTAGGCGGTGCGGCTGTCCACCACGCCGTCCATGAACATCTTGACGAAGTTGCAGGTCAGCCACTCGTCGTCGAAGTCGCGGCTCATCGCGTCGGCGCGGTCAAGCTCGAAGAGCGCCATGTGCGGCTTGAAGTGGAAGGGCACCTTGACCCGTGCGGTCAGCCCGCCCTCCTTCTGGAGCCCACGCAGAAGCTCCAGCGTGTAGCGGTTGCCGTCCATGTTCACCATCGCGGTGACGCCGTGGCGGGCGGCATGGGCAAGCCCGCGCGTCACCTTGGCGCGGTCGATCGCCTGCTCGGCTTCGGAAGGCCAGGGCGAGGGCTCGCCGCCGGTGGCGATGCCGAGGTTCAGCCGCGCCTCGCCGCCGAGCGCGATCACCGGGGCGAAGGCCTCGAACTCTCGCAATTCGCCGGTGGCGGTGCCGTCCGGCCCCATCACCACCTCGTGCCCGTGCGGCATCGAGGCGCCGTGGAGGAGCCTGGCGGCCCGGAGCGCGGCGGTGTTGGCCCAGACGGTGTGGTGGTCGTGCGAGGTGATGGCGAGCGGGCGGTCGGCGAGGATCCGGTCGAGGTCGTGGCGGGTCATCGGATGGTCGAGCATGGCGTAGTGCCCGCCCTGCGCCATCAGGAGCGGCCGGTCGGGGTGCTTCGCGGCGAAGTCGCGGAAGGCGCGGGTCAGCGCCGCCTCGCCGTCGATGCCGTGGAGGTGCAGATGCGCAAGCTCCGCGCCGCCGAGGACGAGGTGGAGGTGGCTTTCGACGAAGCCCGGCAGGAGAGTGGCGCCGTTGCAGTCGATCACCTCGGTGGCCGGGCCGGCGAGCGCCTCGATCTCCGCCCGCGAGCCTACGGAGGCGATCCGCCCCGCGGCGACCGCCACCGCCTCCGCCCGCGGCCGGGCCGGGTCCATCGTCAGGACGCGGGCATTGGTCAGGATCATCTCGGGGGTCATGGGCATTCTCCCTGCCGGTTTGATCAAATTGCTATCGCGAGGCCGGGGTGTTGGATAGCCCCCTTGTGGGGGAGAGGCGAAGGGCGGACCGGAGGAGGGGCGGCAGCGGCGTGTCGGGAGAAGCCGCCCCGTCGCCAGTGCGGTCCCCGGCCGGCCGTCACGAAGGGCGGCGGCCGACCCTGGGGAGGGCGCGGTCCAACGCCGGGTTTGGGCGCTTTATGGTGTCGCTGCCTCCGACGGCAGTTCTTCTGGAGACCTCGCAATGCGCCCTCCCGGGGGGAGGGTCGGGCGCCGCCCGGGCTGGGCGCCCGGGCGAAAGGGGCGGGGCGTGGGGCCTTTCCCGGAGCGTCTTGCCGGCGCAGACCGGGCCGCAGGCGGCCCGGAAAGACCATGCCAGCCGCGGCAGTGCCGACGCCCCGGCCCCGAGCCGGGCCCCGTCCCTTCCAAGCGGTCCGCAAGCGGCGACGCATGTCGGGGAAGGTCACGGATCGGGGCCGGGGCGGGGGGACGGATGGCCGGGTCTCGCGCCCCTCGCCCCCCGCCGCGTCAGTTCACCAGCCCGGCGTGGCGCATCGCGGCGTCGATCCGTGCCTTGGTCTCGGGCAGGAGCGTGGTCAGCGGCGAGCGCACCTCCTCGGCGCAGAGGCCGAGGCGGGAGAGGCCGTATTTGGCGCCGCAGAGCCCGGGCTCGAGGAAGATCGCCTCGTGCAGGGGCATCAGCCGGTCCTGGTAGTCGAGCGCCTTCGCGTAGTCGCCGGCCAGCGTCGCCTCCTGGAACTCGGCGCAGAGCCGCGGCGCCACGTTGGCGGTGACCGAGATGCAGCCCACGCCGCCGTGGGCGTTGAAGCCGAGCGCGGTCGCGTCCTCGCCGGACAACTGGATGAAGTCGCGCCCGCAGGCGGCGCGCTGCTGGCTCACCCGCTCGATCTTGCCGGTCGCGTCCTTGACGCCGACGATGCGCGGCAGCTTCGCCAGTTCCCCCATCGTCTCTGGCGTCATGTCGACGACCGAGCGGCCGGGGATGTTGTAGATGATGATCGGCAGCGTACAGGCGTCGTGCATCGCGGTGAAATGGGCGTAGAGCCCGCGCTGGGTCGGCTTGTTGTAGTAGGGCGTCACGACAAGGGCGGCGTCTGCCCCGGCGCGCTCGGCATGGCGGATCAGCGCGATCCCCTCGGCGGTGTTGTTCGACCCCGCCCCCGCGATCACCGGCACCCGGCCCGCGGCGGCCTTGACCACTTCCTCGATCACCCGGCCATGCTCCTCGTGGGAAAGCGTCGGGCTTTCGCCGGTTGTGCCGACCGGAACGAGGCCGTGGGTGCCCTCGGCGACATGCCAGTCCACCAGCTTCTTCAGCGTGTCGAAATCCACGGCGCCGTTCCTGAACGGCGTGACGAGGGCGACGTAAGACCCTTTGAACATGACACGCTCCTTGCTGGGGGCGAGAGTCGCCCGCTGAAATCGCGCGGAACCTATAGGGCCGCACAGGCTCTTTGCCAAGGCGGGCGCTTTGCCGCGTTTGGTGTTGCAGACCCCGCCCGGGGAGCTATCCTCGCAGAAAACACCGAGGCAGAGCGAGAGATGACCCCGAGGATCCTGCACGCGGCGCCCCTGGCGCTTGCTGCACTGCTTTTCGTCAGCCCCGCGGCGCGCGCCGACGATGCCGGCGCGTTTCGCGCAGCCCTTGCCGCGGCCGACGCGAGGGACTGGCCCGCGGCGGTCGCGCAGGCCGGCGCGGCGGGGCCCATCGCCACCGCGGTGATCGACTGGGAGAGGCTGAGGGACGGCAAGGGCGGATTCGACGAATATGTGGCATTCCTGAGCCGTCATCCCGACTGGCCGGGGCTCGGTCTTCTTCGGCAGAAGGGCGAGGCGGTGATCGCCGAGGACATCCCCGCCGCGACGGTCGTGGCCTATTTCGCGCAGGCAAGGCCGCAGACCGGCACCGGCAGCCTGGCGCTGATCGCGGCGCTGCGCGCGCAGCGCCAGGACAAGGCTGCGGCCGAGGAGGCCGTGCGCGCCTGGCGGTCGCTCGACCTGACCGAGGCCGAGGAGGCGCTGTTCCTTGCCCGCTGCGGCGATTGGCTGAAGGACCAGCACGACGGCCGCATCGCCGCGATGCTGCGCGCGGGCAATACCGCCGAGGTGACGCGGCTGCTGCCGCTCGCGAGCCCCTACACGCGCGCGGTGGCGGAGGCGCGCGTCGCGCTCCAGACCGATGCCGAAGGGATCGACGCGCTGATCGCGGCGCTGCCTGCGAAGGCCGCGGGCTCCGGCGGGCTTGCCTATGACCGCTTCCGCTGGCGCATCCGCAAGGATCTTTACGACAGCGCCGACGAACTGCTGCTGGAACGCTCGGCCAGTGCCGAGGCGCTGGGCGATCCCGAGCAGTGGGCGGACTGGCGGCGCAGGCTGGCCCGGAAGGAGATGCGCGAGGGCGATCCCGGGCGGGCCTACAGGATGGCCGCCTCGCACCATCTGAGCCGCGGCGAGGACTATGCCGACCTCGAATGGCTCGCGGGCTATATCGCGCTGAGAAAGCTCGGCGACGCCGAAACCGCTCTGGCGCATTTCGACCGCCTCGCCCGGGCGGTCAGCGGGCCGATCAGCACCGCGCGCGCGCAATACTGGCGCGGCCGCGCCCTGGAGGCCCTGGGGCGCGAGGACGAGGCCCGCGCCGCCTATGCCGAGGGCGCCCGCTATCCGACCGCGTTCTACGGCCTCCTCTCGGCCGAGAGGATCGGCCTGCCGCTCTCGCCCGCGATGGCGGGGGGCGAGGCCTATCCCGACTGGCGGGGGATGCCTTTCGCGCAGTCCTCGGTTTTTCTCGCCGCGCGGGAGCTGATGGCGGCGGGGAACGAGACGCTGGCGGCGCGGTTCCTCCTCCATCTCGGCGAGGGTCTGTCGGGCTACGAGATCGGCGCGCTCGCGGGCATGGCGATGGAGGCGGGCGAGCCCTATGCCGCGCTGTCGCTCGCCAAGGCGGCGGCCGACAAGGGGGTGATCTGGCCCTCGGCCTATTTCCCGGTGCCGGCGCTCTCGGGCCTCGACCTGCCGGTGCGCCCCGAACTGGCGCTCTCGATCGCGCGGCGGGAGAGCGAGTTCAACGCCGCCGTCGTCTCGCACGCCGGCGCCCTTGGCCTGATGCAGGTGATGCCGGGGACGGCGAAGATGATGGCGGCGAAGATCGGCGTCTCCTACGAGCCGGGCAGGCTGACGACCGACTGGCAATACAACGCGCGGCTCGGCGCGGCCTATCTCGACGGGCTCGTGGCGGAGTTCGGCAACTCGCCGCTCCTCGTCGCCGCGGGCTACAACGCGGGGCCCGGCCGGTCGCGGAAATGGATCGCCGAACTCGGCGACCCGCGCGCCGAGGGGGTGGACCCGGTGGACTGGATCGAGGCGATCCCGTTCCGCGAGACCCAGACCTACGTCATGCGGGTGGCCGAGAGCCTGCCTGTCTACCGCGCCCGGCTGAGCGGGCAGACCGGACCCCTGCGCTTCACCGAGGAACTGAAGGGGCGGTGAGCCGCGCCCGGGGTGCAGGCGCGTGCCCGTGCGTCCCGGCCCTCCTCCTTCCGCCTGCACCCCGAGGCTCCGGCCCGGACCCCTACGGCGGGAGCATTTCGAGACCGAAAGCGGTGGTCAGCCTACCCCCGCCCGGTCTTCCGCGCCCGCCAGAGGGTGAAGAGGCCGGCGGCGACGACGATCACGGCGCCGACGGCGACGCTGGCTTCGAGCCGGTCGCCGAAGACGGTGATGCCGATCGCCGCGGCAAAGGGCAGCATCAGGTAGTTGAAGGGCTGCACCGCGCTCGCCTCCGCCACCTCGAGCGCGCGGATCATCAGCCAGTGCGCCGTGGCCGCCGTGCAGCAGAGGACGGCCATCCAGGCCCAGTCCGCGCCGGTCATCGGCTGCCAGTGGAAGACGCCGATCGCCGTCATCACGACGGCGCCGGTGATCCCGGTCCAGAAGAAGCTGACGGAAGAGGAATCGGTGCGCGAGACGAAGCGTGTGAGAAGCCCGTAGAGGGCGAACATGAAGGCCGAGGCGAGCGGGATCAGCGCGGCGGGCGCGAACACCCGGACCCCCGGCTGGAGAATGACGAGAACGCCGAGAAAGCCGATGCCGATCGCCGTCCAGCGCCGCCAGCCGACCCTTTCGCCGAGAACCGGGCCCGAGAGTGCCGCCACGAGGAGCGGATAGCAGACGAAAACGGCATGGCTTTCCACGAGCCCCAGCAGGGTGAAGGCGGTGACCATGACGCAGATCTCGGCGGCGAGGAGCAGGCCGCGGGTGATCTGGAGCGCGGGATGGCGCGTGCGCACCGCGCCGCGGATGCCGCCGGGATTGCGCGCGGCGAGCGCGAGGACGAAGAGGGCGAAGAACCAGTAGCGGATCATCACCACCATGTAGACGTTGTATGCCCCCGCGAGGTGGCGCGAGATGCCGTCCTGCATGGCGAAGACGAAGGCCGCGCCGGTCATCAGGAGCGCGCCTTGGCGGAAGTTCTGGTCGGTCATGTCGCGTCTTTCAGGATGCCCCGGCTCATGTGCCGCTTGGCGCCGTGGCCCGGTGCCCGCTCTACCCGGAACCCCGCCGAAGCCAGGGCCCGGCGGACATGGCCGGCCGCGGTGTAGGTGGCGAAACTGCCGCCCGGCGCGGTGTGGCGGGCGACCTCGGCCATCAGGTCTTCGGACCAGAGTTCGGGGTTCTTGGCGGGCGAGAAGCCGTCGAGGAACCAGGCGTCGGCCCGTTCGGGCCAGCCGGGCAGGGTTTCGCGCGCGTCGCCCGCGACGAGGGTCACATCGGCCGGGCCGACGGCGAATCTGCGCGCGCCCGCGCCGCAGGCGGACAGGAGAGGGCCCGCGACAGCGAGCGCCCCGGGGAAGGCCGCGAGCGCCGCCCGCATGTCGGCCGCGGCCATCGGGAAGGCCTCGAAGCTCGTGTAGCGGAGCCGGCCGGGCACCCCGGCGCCCTGCCAGGCAAGGACCGTGGCGACGAGATTGAGACCGGTGCCGAAACCCAGTTCCGCGATGTGGAACCCGTCGCGGAACCGGGCGGGCAGGCCGTTGCCGGCGAGAAAGACATGGCGCGTCTCCGCCAGCCCGTCGGCAAGCGAGAAATAGGGGTCGTCGAAACGGCTGGAGACCGGCGTGCCGCCCCTCCACGTCACCGTGTCGCACTGGTTCCCGGCCGGCATCTCGTCTACCCCTTCGGGCCGGCACTTACGGGAAGGGCGGGGGGATGGCAACGGCGGACGTGGCGGTGATGGGGGGTGGCATCTTCGGCCTTGCGATCGGCTGGGAATGCGCCCGCCGTGGTGCGCGGGTGGTGGTCCGCGAGGCGGAGCGGATCGGCGCGGGCCCTTCGGGCGGCCTCGTCGGCGCGCTGGCGCCGCATGTGCCGGAGCAGTGGAACGCCAAGAAGGCGTTCCAGCTCGACAGCCTGCTGATGGCCGGGGGGTTCTGGGCGGGTGTGCAGGCGGCCTCCGGCCGCGATCCGGGCTATGCGCGCACCGGCCGGTTGCAGCCGCTGGCCGATGCGGCGGCGGTGGCGCTGGCGCGGGAGAGGGCCGCCGGCGCCGCGGCGCTGTGGCGGGGGCTTGCAGAGTGGCGGGTGGTCGAGGCGCCGCAGGACGGCTGGGCGCCGCAAAGCCCGACCGGGCTTTGCATCGAGGACACGCTGACCGCGCGGCTCCATCCGCGCGACGCGGGGCAGGCGCTGGCGGCGGCGATCCGCGCGAAGGGCGGCGGGATCGAGGAGGGCAGCGCGGAGCCTCCGGCGGGAGTATTTGGGCAACGAAGAAGCCCGGGCGCGGTGATCTGGGCCACCGGCGTGGCCGGGCTCGCCGCGCTCTCGGCCGATCTCGGGCGCCAGGTGGGGTCGGGCGTGAAGGGGCAGTCGGCGCGTCTGGCCTGCGAGGGGGCGCAGGACAGGCCGCAGGTTTTCGCCGATGGCCTGCATATCGTGCCGCATCACGACGGCACCGTGGCGGTGGGTTCGACCGCGGAGCGCGATTTCGACGCGCCCGACACGACCGACGGCCAGATCGAGGCGCTGATCGCGAAGGCGCGCGCGCTCTGCCCCGCGCTCCGCGACGCGCCGGTGATCGAGCGCTGGGCCGGGGTCCGGCCGCGGGCGCGGAGCCTGGCGCCGATGCTGGGGGAATGGCCCGGGCGCGCGGGCCATTTCGTCGCCAACGGCGGCTTCAAGATCGGCTTCGGCATGGCGCCGAAGGTGGCCGAGGTCATCGCCGACCTCGTGCTCGAGGGGCGCGACGCGATCCCGCAGGGCTTCCGGGTGGAGAACAGCCTCTGACGCTCGGCGCGGACGCAGGCCCGGCTCAGACCGCCCGCTCGAAGGTGACTGAGGTCGGCCGGTCGTAGCCCGGATGCGCGGTCTCGCCGCTGCGGGCGAAGCCCATCGCGGCGAAGGCGGCATGGTTGCCGGTCAGCTCGACCCGGCTCCGCATCTCGAGGAGCGGCAGGCCGAGCGCCCGGGCGCGGGCCGCGGCATGGTCGAGCAACTGGCGGGCGAGACCCTTGCGGCGGTGTCCCGCCGCCACGGCGAGCTTGCCGATGGAAAGCCGGCCCGGTTCAGGCGTCAGCACCATGCAGGCGAGCGGCACGCCCAGCTCGTCGATCACCCAGACCTCGCCGTCACGGGCGCGGGCGGCAAGGTCGGCCGCGGTCAGCCGGTGGGCCGAGGAGGGCGGGTCGACGATCCCGTCCATGTAGGCGAAGGCCTCGCGGACTAGGTTCAGGATCGGCTCCATGTCCTCCCCGCCGGTCAGCCGGCGGGGCGTGTGGTGCACCGGCAGCCCGTCGGCCAGCCGCAGCCAGGCGAGGTGCTCGTTCCAGTGGACGTGCCCGGTCGGCCGGTAGGCGGCGGGATCGTCGAGCGTGGCGGCGTAGAGGTCGATCCCCTCGGGCCGCGCCTCGGTCTGATAGGCCATCTGCGTGCCGCAGGCGGGGCAGAAGGAGCGGGTGACGCCGGGGGAGGAGGCATAGGTCGCCGGCGCCGCGCCGGTCCAGCGGAAACTCTCGCGGGCGACGCCGAGGAAGCTCGTGAAGGGCGCGGCGGTCGCGCGCCGGCAGCTTTCGCAATGGCAATGCACCTGCCAGTCGGGCGCGCCCCCGAAGGCATAGCGCACCGCCCCGCAGAGGCATCTTCCGGTTCCGCCGTCCATCGCGCCCTCCCGCGTGAGGTACCGATTTGGCGCCCCGAAATGCAGCCGGTCAAGGGCTGATCGCGACGGATGGCAGCGCCGGGGGTGCGCGATATCTTGTGGAAAACCGCCCATCCGCCGCCACATGCGGGGGCGGGCGGTTGACTCGGACCGGCCCGAGCCCCGAGGATTGCGGACTGGCGGGAATCATCGCGGGCAGGGATGCGCTTCACACGGCTCAGGTTGAACGGCTTCAAGAGCTTCGTGGACCCCACGGACCTCGTGATCCATGACGGGCTGACCGGGGTGGTCGGGCCGAACGGCTGCGGCAAGTCGAACCTGCTCGAGGCGCTGCGCTGGGTGATGGGCGAGAACCGCCCGACCGCGATGCGCGGCGACGGGATGGAGGACGTGATCTTCGCCGGCGCCGCCACGCGGCCGGCGCGCAACTTCGCCGAGGTCACGCTCAGCATCGACAATTCCGAACGCCTCGCGCCCTCGGGCTTCAACGACCAGGACGTGCTGGAGATCACGAGGCGGATCACCCGCGATGCGGGATCGGCCTACAAGGCCAATGCGAAGGACGTGCGCGCGCGCGACGTGCAGATGCTCTTCGCCGACGCCTCCACCGGCGCGCATTCGCCGGCGCTGGTGCGGCAGGGGCAGATCGCGGAACTGATCAACGCCAGGCCGAAGAACCGCCGGAGGGTGCTGGAGGAGGCGGCGGGCATTTCCGGCCTCTACCAGCGCCGGCACGAGGCGGAGCTGAAGCTGACCGCGGCCGAGCAGAACCTCGCCCGTGTCGAGGACGTGGTGGAGCAGCTTGCCCAGCAGCTTGCCCAGCTTGCCCGGCAGGCGCGGCAGGCGGCGCGCTACCGCGAGATCGGCGAGGAACTCAGGCGGGCGGAGGGGATGCTGCTCTACCGCCGCTGGCGCGAGGCCGACGAGGCGCGGCTTGCGGCCGAGGCGGGGCTGACCGGGCACACGCGGGCCGCCGCACAGGCGGAGGCGGCGGCGCGGACGGCGGCGAAGGCGCGCGGCGAGCGCGAGGATGCGCTGCCGCCCCTGCGCGAGGAGGAGGCGGTGGCGGGCGCGATCCTCCAGCGGCTTCTGGTCGGCCGCGATGCGCTGAAGGAGGAGGAGGCGCGGGCCGGGCAGGTGATCAAGACGCTGGAGGGCCGGATCGCGCAGCTTGCACGCGACATCGAGCGGGAGGCGGGGCTGAACCGCGACGCCGGCGAGACGATCGCCCGGCTGGACTGGGAACAGACGCAGATCGCCAGGGCGGCCGAGGGGCACGAGACGCGCCTGGCCGAGGCGGTGGTGGTCGCGCAGGAGGCGGCCCAGGTGCTCGCGGAGCGCGAGGCGGCGCTCTCGGACCTGACCGAGGACGTGGCGCGGCTGTCGGCCCGCCACCAGTCGGCGTACCGGCTCCTCGCCGACAGCCGGGCGACAGTCGAGAAATCCGGCGCGGGGGCGGAGCAGGCGCGGAAGGCGGCGGCGGAGGCCGAGGCGGCGTTGGCGAAGGCGACGGCCGATCACGCCGCCGCCGAGGCGGCGCAGGCCGGCGCGGGCGCGGCGGCGGAGGCGGCGGAGGCGGCGCTGGTTGCGGCCGACGAGGCGCGCACCGAGGTTCAGGGCCGCGAGACCGAGGCGCGGGCCGCGCTTTCGGAGGCCGATGGCGAGTTCGGCGCGCTCAAGGCCGAGGCGATGGCGCTGATGAAGCTCGTCGAACGCGAGGCGGCGGCGGGCCGGCAGCTTCTCGACCGGGTCGAGGTGACGAAGGGCTACGAGAAGGCGCTGGGCGCGGCGCTCGCCGACGACCTGCGCGCGCCCGAGGTGGCGGCGGATGCGGCTTCCGGCTGGGCGGTGCTGCCGGGCTATGGCCAGGCGCAGGCGCTGCCGGAGGGTGTCGCGGCGCTGTCGGCGCATGTCAAGGTGCCGCCGGTTCTGGCCCGCCGGATCGGCCAGATCGGGCTGGTGGACCGAGCCGAGGGCGCCCGGCTGCAACCCCTGCTGAAGCCCGGCCAGCGGCTGGTGTCGGTGGAGGGCGATCTCTGGCGCTGGGACGGGTTCCGGGCGGGGGCGGAGGATGCGCCGACCGCGGCGGCGCTCCGCCTCCAGCAGCTCAACCGGCTGACCGATCTCAAGCGCGACCTTGAGGAGGCGAAGGCGCGGGCCGAGGGGGCGCGGCAGGCGCACGAGCATCTGACGCGGCGGCTGGCCGAGGCGGGCG